>NZ_JBREBQ010000013.1:0-94100 GCF_052906625.1 Geobacillus sp. CCR
GCACCCTAGGTCTGTAAGATATCCACAAAACTGAAAAAGGATGTAAGGGATTTTGTCGAAAAATATTTTTTGGACACCCCTGAGGGGCCGAAAAGCCTTGATAAATCAACATTTCTAGAGGGAGGAGAGCGATGAAGAAGCAGCGCGTCATCGTCTTTTTGCCGGCGCACAATGAAGAAGAAGCGATTGGAGATGTCATCCGCCGCATTCCGCGTCATTTTCATCCCGATGTAGAGGTCAGCGTCTTGGTCATTGATGATGGATCGACGGACCGAACGGCCGAAGTAGCGAAAGAAGCGGGGGCCGATATCATTTGCCGCCTGCCGGAAAACCGCGGCCTCGGTGCGGCGGTGCGGCGAGGGCTTGAAGAGTGTGTCCGTCTTGGCGCGGATATCGGCGTGATGATCGATGCTGACAACGAATATCCGCCGGAACAAATTCCTGACCTTTTAGCGCCGATTTTCACCGGTGAAGCGGACTATACGATCGGCTCGCGCTTCCTTGGCACGATTCGCGGCATGAAATGGCATCGCCGCCTTGGGAATTATTTGTTCACTTGGCTGCAGTCGCTTCTTCTAGGACAGCGGCTGTATGACGGACAGTCGGGGATGCGCGCCTTTTCGCGCCACGCGATGGAGGAGGCGGAAATCATCCACGATTACAACTACGCCCAAGTGCTGACGCTCAACTTGGTGCGCAAAGGGTTTCGCTTGAAAGAAGTGCCGATCCGCTATCAAGTGCGGACGACGGGCCGTTCGTTCATCAAATTCACCGCCTATATGACCGCGGTCATCCCGGCCATCTGGAAGGAAATGCGCCGCCCGGTGAAAAAGGTGGCCGTCGATCGAGAAGGGCATGGGCGCTCCCAAGAGCGGGCGCGCCATTGCTCGTAAGGCAGTTCGCGCTTAGAAGGCAGGCGAAAAACTGCATTCACGCGCCAATCGGCGGCATTTTCATCAGAAAAGAAAGCTGATTCTGCGAAGTTTCTCTAATTGAGAAATAGATGGAATCAGCAGTATTTTGCACTAAATCATCAGCCTTTTAGAAGGCGGGTGATGTCATAAGACATGCGGATCTACTTCTCAACTTGAGGAATCCTGTTTTTCTCTCTAATCGCGAACGATGGATTGAGGAAGATGATCGTTTTTTCACCAGCCTTTTCGACGATGGATGATTTTTTATTGACAATAAGTATGATAATGATTATCATTGATCTTGATGGAGGGAGAAGGGAACGTGAAATCGTTTCGTTTCTTTTTTTACATAGCAGTGATCATTATTCTCAATCTCATTCCGCTGAAAGCGTTCGCCTATTCGTATGGAGACCCGAACAAAGAGGCGGTTGCTGAGGCGTATAAAGAGATGAAAGAAAAGTTGAACGAGCAGCCGCCGAACTTTGCTGCAGCGAAGGAAATTTTCGAAACCGTAAAAGAAGAAATCGACATGCATATGGGACCTGAGCCGTCCAAGGCGGTGCTTGCGGCCATCGAAGCGAAGGACCGTCAAACGGTGATCAAGGACATGGAAAACATTTTAGTGCTCAATATCGCTCGCCGTTTGGACAATATTGAGGCAAACTTTGATCAGTACGACACGAGCAAGCGGCTGTTGGCGAAGGCGTTTGCGACGTATGAAGCGCTGTCGCCGGTCATCCAAGGGAAAGACCCTGCACTTGATAAACAGCTGCGCACCGAGTTTGACAAGGCGCTTCAGTCGCTTGGCAACCCGGGGCTGTTCGGTGTCGGCGAGAAAAAATCGGATATCAACGTGTTTAAGAAAAGCAAAGAGACGATTTTAACAACGCTGCAGAAGCAATTCGGCCTGAAAAGCCTAAAAGTCGGCCATTTTTCGGAAAACGCTGCAGAAAAGCCGGATGCAGTGCAAAAGAAAGAGTGGACCGATTTGTCTAAAGTAAAAAACTGGATTCCGCTCGTTGTCATCGTTATTGTGGTTCTCGGCGCGGCTCTCATTTATGTGCGGCGTCGGAAACGGGCTTAGTCCAAATATAAGGGGAGGCGGAGACATGGAAGTCCAAGCGCTGCTCATTACGTTTCGTGAAGCGCTGGAAGCGCTGCTGATCGTCGGCATCATTACATCGTATTTGAAACGTGTCGATCACCGCGAATACACGAAGTACGTATGGCTTGGTGCTGGTTTGGCCGTGTTGGCGAGCATCGGGGCGGCCATTTTGTTTCAAGTCGTGTTCACGGGATTTGCCGCGATGGGCAGTGAAATCTACTTAAAAATCGGCATCATGATCGTCTCCGCGTTGCTCTTGACGCAGATGGTGTTTTGGATGGCCGAGCATAGCCGGGACATGAAACAAAACGTTGAAGGGAAAATGGACCAGTTTATTACCGCCGGCAATGTCGCCGGCATGGTCATTCACTCGTTTTTAGTCGTGCTGCGCGAAGGAGTGGAAACCGTTTTTTTCTTCGCTGCCATCACGCACGGCAACATCGGCGCGGCCATACAAGGCTGGGGAGCGGCGACAGGCATTGCCATTGCCGCTTTGGTCAGCTACTTCTTCTTTAAAGGAACGATGCGCATTCCGCTGAAAGCATTCTTTAAAGTAACCGGAGCTTTTATCGTCTTGATCGCCGCTGGCCTGCTCGTGCAAGCCATTTCGATGATGCAGGACATTGGGCTCATCGGCAGCGTCATGCCGCATGTATATGATTTGACATGGCTGCTTCCAGAACATCCGATTGACTACGAACATTACGTGCGCGATCATGGCGTCGCCCCCGTCTTTTCCGGCGAAGTCGGCGTCTTTTTAAAAGCGTTGTTTGGCTATTCAGCGATGCCGTCGCTTGAAGAAGTGATCGCCTATATCGGCTACTTCGCCGTCGTGTATTTGCTGGTGACGAGCCGCCGCGGTCAAAAGAGCGCTGTGGTCGAGAAACCGGCGATTGCCGCTTTGGAGGAAAAAACAAAAAACGTCATGTAACGTACAAGGCCGCTGCGCCTTGTACTTTTTCTTTGGAGGGGAACACGGTGAACAAACGGTTCGGCGACCGCTTTTGGATTGGCTTTGGTGTCGGAACGGCCTCTTTGTTGGTTGGCGCCTGTTTGTATTGGGCGAGCCCGTATGCGGCCACATGGGATGAAGTCGATTTTGCCTTGGCGCTTAGGCGCTATGATGTGTTAGCCATGCAGCCGCATTTCCCAGGCTATCCGTATTTCGTCCTCGGGGGCATGGCGGTGCACGCTTTCATTGCCAATCCGGCCAAAGCGCTTTCGATCTTGAATGTGCTCGTGTTGTTTTCCGCCGCCTTTCCCATCGTTTTGCTGCTTGCTCGGCATATGCCGCGTCCAGCGGCGTTATGGGCGGCGCTTTCGGTGCTTTCTTCAAGCTATGTGCTTCTTGCCTCCGCCCGACCGATGTCAGACGGTGCGGCGCTCGGCGTGCTTTGGTGGTACATCTGGGCCGTGGAATGGGCGCGGCGGCGAATGGCATGGACCGCGCAGCTGCTGCCGATGGCGTTATTCAGCATCCTCATGGGGGGTCGCCTATCGTACATCCCCTTTGCCTCGGCGTTATTGTTGCTTTGGCATGAAGACTGGAAAACGCACCGCCGCCTCGGCCGCGTGGCGGCATCGCTGTTGGCGGCGGCCGCCTTTCAATTTGTTTGGGTGGCAGCGGTCGCGGCGACGGAAGGCGGCCTTTGGCCGTTTTTCAAGCTTGGCTTTGCGTTTGTTGTCGGTCATTTCAGCGACTGGGGGGGAACGGCGGCGGCGAGCCCTCTTCCATTTTGGGAGCGGGTGTGCCGCTTTGTCCTTGACAACTTTCTTTGGACCGGCATGGCCAGCCGAAATGCTTGGCTGCTGGCTGCCTATGCAGTGGTCGGCGCCATCGCCTGGCGCGCGGGGCGGTTGGGGCTTCCGCGCCCGCTTGTCGTTTCCGCGTTGCTGTATGCTTTGTGGGCGCTTTTCGGACAAAACATTGACAAGCCGCGTCATCTCCTTCCGCTCGTTCACATTGCGCTCGTTTTCGTGTGGGGGCGGCTGCTGGCCGCGCCCCGGACATGGCGGTTTGTTCTTGCCGCGGCAGTGGTGATGCTGCAGTCTACAATCGGCATCGGGCTGTTGCGCGAGCAGGCAAAGACGCCGCCAGCAGTGTATCAGCTTGCGGACGATTTGCGTGACAAACGGCAGCCGTTTGTGGTATATACGTGGGAAGAGACGCGCGTCCTAGACTATTTGAACGTGCCCTTTCCACATAAAGACGTGCTCCATTTTTCCTTCTTTTTGCAAGACAAAGAAAACTACCGCCATGCTGCGATATATATGACCAATCACGTTGTCCAAGGGTTCGAGGCTCAAGGGATCGATGTTTCCTGCCATGTGCGCAAAATGAAAACGTATCGTTCCAGTTTGCTTGCTGATCCGGTGTATGGGACGATTACGCTGTACGAATGGGTTGATGGAGCAGTGAGGTGATGGCCAATGAACGAGCGGCTGAAAGAAAAATTGGCTGTGCTGCCGGAGCAGCCGGGCTGCTATTTGATGAAAGACAAACACGGAACGGTCATTTACGTCGGCAAAGCGAAGTCGCTGAAAGCGCGCGTCCGCTCGTATTTTACCGGGACGCATGACGGCAAGACGCAGCGGCTTGTTGAGGAGATCGCTGATTTCGAATACATCGTCACCTCGTCAAACGCCGAGGCGCTCATTTTGGAGATGAATTTGATCAAAAAGCATGATCCGAAATACAACGTCATGCTGAAAGATGATAAAAGCTACCCGTTTATTAAAATCACCGCAGAAAAGCATCCGCGCCTGCTTATCACCCGCAAAGTGAAAAAAGACGGCGGCAAATATTTCGGCCCGTATCCAAACGTGCAGGCGGCGAACGAAACGAAAAAGCTGCTCGACCGCTTATATCCGCTCCGCAAATGTTCGACGCTGCCTTCGCGCGCCTGTTTGTATTACCATATGGGCCAATGCCTCGCCCCGTGCGTCCACCCGGTGTCGGACGAACAAAATAAGGCGATGGTTGAACAAATCGTCCGCTTTTTAAACGGCGGGTATGAAGACGTGAAGCGGGAGTTGGCCGAGAAAATGCACGAGGCGGCGGAAACGCTCGAGTTTGAACGGGCGAAAGAATACCGCGATCAAATCGCGGCGATTGAGATGACGATGGAAAAGCAAAAAATGATGCTCAACGACTTCATCGACCGCGATGTATTCGGCTATGCGTACGACAAAGGCTGGATGTGCGTGCAAGTGTTTTTCCTTCGCCAAGGGAAGCTGATTGAGCGCGACGTGTCGATCTTCCCGCTTTACCAAGACCCGGATGAGGAAATGCTTACGTTTTTGGGTCAGTTTTATGCGAAAGCGCATCATTTGAAGCCAAAAGAAGTCGTCCTCCCGTCCGACATTGACGGCGAGCTCGCCCGCGAATTGCTCGGCGTTGCCGTCGTCCAGCCGAAAAAAGGGAAGAAAAAAGAGCTTGTTGAGCTGGCGAGCAAAAACGCGGCCATTGCTCTGAAAGAAAAATTTTATTTCATCGAGCGGGACGAAGAACGGACGATCAAAGCAGTCGAACGTCTCGGAGAGCGTCTTGGCATTCCGGCGCCGCGCCGCATCGAGGCGTTTGACAACTCGAACATTTACGGGGCCGATCCGGTCTCGGCGCTCGTCGTTTTCCTCGATGGCAAGCCGGCGAAAAAAGAATACCGGAAATATAAGGTGAAAACGGTCGCAGGCCCGAACGATTATGAAACGATGCGCGAAGTCGTGCGCCGCCGCTATACGCGCGTGTTGAAAGAAGGATTGCCGCTTCCCGATTTGATCATCATCGACGGCGGCAAAGGCCACTTGTCGGCGGTGCGGGATGTGCTCGAAAACGAACTTGGACTGGATGTGCCGCTGGCTGGATTGGCGAAAGACGAAAAACATCGCACATCAGAGCTTTTGGCCGGCGACCCGCCGGATGTCGTGCCGCTTGACCGGCAAAGCCAAGAGTTTTATTTATTGCAGCGCATTCAGGATGAAGTGCATCGGTTTGCCGTTATGTTTCACCGAAAGACGCGGCAGAAAACGATGTTCCATTCCGTGCTTGATGACATCCCCGGCGTCGGGGAAAAGCGGAAAAAAGCACTCTTGAATTATTTCGGCTCGGTGAAAAAGATGAAAGAGGCGACGGTGGAAGAGTTGCAGCGGGCGAACATTCCGCGAGCGGTGGCGGAGAAAATCTATGAAAAACTGCATGAATAATGGCTGAACGGGCGCCCGTTTTGCGAGCGGGCGCCTGTTGCCTACATTTCATTCGATCGCCTGCTTCCGATCCCATTTCACCAAAATGCGCGCTTTGCCGTCCCGCTTTGGCGGCAGTTCGACCGCTTCGGTGACGAACCGCTTTTGTTGTTCGATTTGCTGGGCGAGAAATCCAGCCTCAAGCTGGAACGAGCAGCTGCCGTACAAGGAAAAGCGGGCGGCGATGATGGGGCCTGACAGCTCGATATATAGTTCGTCGTTTCGCTCTTCGCCGGTTGATAGCTCCCCCCAGCCCGCCCGTTCAAAAAATGCGGCGACGTCATCGAGCGTTCCGAGCGGGTAGCGCCGTGCCAGCTGTTTGCCGGCCCAGTACAGCAGCGAAGCGGCATCTTTGCCAAGCAGCTCGGGAAGAAGCGAATGGCGAAGCAGCTCAGCCCCGAATGCGGAAAGCG
Organism: Geobacillus sp. CCR; assembly: GCF_052906625.1. Classification (NCBI taxonomy): domain Bacteria; kingdom Bacillati; phylum Bacillota; class Bacilli; order Caryophanales; family Anoxybacillaceae; genus Geobacillus; species Geobacillus sp. CCR. Next base: position 6,675 of record NZ_JBREBQ010000013.1, read on the forward strand.
CAATCGACCCAAACATTTGATATTGATCCTCTAATGGTGGCTGTTTCATCGTTTTCCCCTCTTTCTATCCATTTCCCCATTATAGCTGAATTGCTGCCGGAGTGCATCCTCTTTCCTAAGGTGGCGCAACTATGAGAATGTTTGAACATTTTGTGGCAGTGTTTTCTTGACGCTTGTACAATGTGGGAGTACAATGAATGTGACAAAGCGAATAAGGGAATGGAAGGCGTTTCCGTTTCCGCATGGCGAGCGAGAGGGACATATTTTTTATTCAATTGAAGGGGGTTTACATAATGGCAGGGAATCGCGAGTTTTACTATCGCCGGCTCCATTCGCTGCTGGGGGTTGTTCCCGTCGGCATCTTTTTAGTGCAGCACTTGGTCGTCAACCATTTTGCGACCCGTGGGCCGGAAGCGTTTAACCGGGCGGCGGCGTTTATGGAAAACTTGCCGTTCCGCTATTTTCTTGAAATTTTTGTTATTTTCCTTCCATTGTTGTTCCACGCTGTATACGGCATTTATATCGCGTTTACAGCCAAATTCAACACTCGCCAGTACGGCTATTTTCGCAACTGGATGTTCATGCTTCAGCGGATCACCGGCATCATTACATTGATTTTTGTCGTCTGGCATGTGTATGAAACGCGGGTGCAAGCCGCATTCGGCGCCGAAGTGAACTACGATATGATGGCCAACATTGTCGACAATCCGTTTATGCTCGGATTTTATATTGTTGGAATCTTGTCCACGGTCTTTCACTTCGCCAACGGCTTATGGTCGTTCTGCGTCAGCTGGGGGTTGACGGTGTCCCCTCGTTCGCAGCAAGTATTTACGTACATTACGATGATCATTTTCATCGCGCTTTCCATTGTCGGCATTCGCGCCATCTTAGCGTTTGCGTAAGACAAGCGTTCCATTCTTAGGGAATGATTCGACGATGAACTGCTGCGTTGGCTCGTGACAGATCGCGTCTTAGCCGTTCGCCGAACGATCGCTTGGTCGATGGCGGGCCGGCAAGGCAAAACGTGCGGCATGCAAGCAAAAGCAGCAATCTATTAGGGAGTGAGTAGCTATGAAAAAAGGGAAAATCATCGTTGTTGGCGGTGGGCTGGCCGGTTTGATGGCCACGATTAAAATCGCCGAAGCAGGAGTGCCTGTCGAACTGTTTTCGCTCGTTCCGGTAAAGCGTTCTCACTCCGTCTGTGCCCAAGGCGGCATTAACGGAGCGGTCAACACGAAAGGGGAAGGCGACTCGCCGTGGGAGCATTTTGACGACACCGTCTATGGCGGGGACTTCTTGGCGAACCAGCCTCCGGTCAAAGCGATGTGTGAAGCGGCGCCGGGGATTATTTACATGCTCGATCGGATGGGCGTCATGTTCAACCGGACGCCGGAAGGGTTGCTTGATTTCCGTCGTTTCGGGGGGACGCAGCATCACCGGACCGCCTATGCTGGAGCCACGACTGGCCAACAAATTTTGTATGCACTTGATGAACAGGTGCGCCGCCATGAAGTGGCCGGGCTCGTCACGAAGTACGAGCATTGGGAGTTTTTAGGCGTCGTTTTGGATGACGAGCAAATCTGCCGCGGCATCGTCGCACAAGATTTGCGGTCCATGGAAATCAAAGCGTTTCCAGCCGATGCCGTCATTTTGGCGACCGGCGGCCCGGGGATCATTTTTGGGAAATCGACGAACTCGGTCATCAACACTGGTTCAGCGGCTTCGATCGCCTATCAGCAAGGCGTTTACTACGCGAACGGCGAGTTCATCCAAATTCACCCGACCGCCATTCCGGGCGATGACAAGCTCCGCCTTATGAGCGAATCGGCGCGCGGGGAAGGCGGACGCATTTGGACGTATAAAGACGGGAAACCGTGGTACTTCCTTGAGGAAAAATATCCGGCTTACGGAAACTTGGTGCCGCGCGACATCGCCGCACGGGAAATTTTCCACGTCTGCGTCGATTTGAAGCTCGGCATCAACGGCGAAAACATGGTGTATTTGGATTTGTCACATAAAGATCCGAAAGAGTTGGATGTTAAGCTCGGCGGCATTATCGAAATTTACGAGAAGTTCATGGGCGAAGACCCGCGCAAAGTGCCGATGAAGGTGTTCCCGGCCGTTCACTACTCGATGGGCGGCTTATGGGTCGACTATGACCAAATGACGAACATCAAAGGGTTGTTTGCTGCCGGCGAGTGCGACTATTCGATTCACGGCGCGAACCGCCTCGGGGCAAACTCGCTTCTGTCGGCGATTTACGGCGGAATGGTCGCCGGCCCGAACGCCGTCCGCTACATCCGCGGCCTCGAGAAATCGGCGGATGCGATGCCGTCGACGTTATACGACAGCTATGTGAAACGGGAGCAGGAAAAATGGGAGAACATTTTGGCGATGGACGGCACGGAAAACGCCTATGTGCTGCATAAAGAGCTCGGTGAATGGATGACGGCGAACGTGACGATCGTCCGCTACAACGACCGGTTGCTGAAGACCGATGAGAAAATTCAAGAGCTGATGGAGCGGTATAAAAACATCAGCGTCACCGATACGTCGAGATGGAGCAACCAAGGAGCGACGTTTATCCGCCAGCTGTACAACATGCTGCAGCTCGCCCGCGTCATTACGCTTGGCGCTTACCATCGCAATGAAAGCCGTGGGGCGCACTACAAGCCGGAGTTTCCGGAGCGCAATGACGAAGAGTGGCTGAAAACGACGATGGCCCGCTACACGCCAGATGGTCCGGCGTTCCATTATGAAGACGTTGACGTCTCGTTGATTAAACCGCGCAAGCGCGACTACAGCAAAAAGAAAGAGGAAGTGAAGTAAGATGAGCGAGAACAAAACGGTTCGTTTGATCATCACGCGCCAAGATCGTCCGGATTCCGCGCCGTATGAAGAAGAGTTTGTCATTCCGTACCGCCCGAACATGAACGTCATTTCGGCGCTCATGGAAATTCGCCGCAATCCAGTCAACGCCAAAGGGGAAAAAACGACGCCGGTCGCTTGGGAAATGAACTGTCTGGAAGAAGTATGCGGAGCCTGTTCGATGGTCATTAACGGCAAACCGCGCCAGGCGTGCGCCGCGCTCATTGACAAACTCGAGCAGCCGATCCGCCTTGAGCCGATGCGCACATTCCCTGTCATCCGCGACTTGGTCATCGATCGGAGCCGGATGTTTGACGCGTTGAAGCGAGTGAAAGCATGGATTCCGATCGACGGAACGTACGACTTGGGTCCGGGGCCGCGCATGCCAGAGCGGAAGCGGCAATGGGCGTACGAGCTGTCAAAATGCATGACATGCGGCGTCTGCCTCGAAGCGTGCCCGAACGTCAACAGCAAGTCGAACTTTATCGGCCCGGCGCCGCTGTCGCAAGTGCGGCTGTTTAACGCCCACCCGACCGGGGCGATGCATAAAGCCGAACGGCTGCGGGCGATTATGGGCGACGGCGGACTGGCCAACTGCGGCAACTCGCAAAACTGCGTGCAATCGTGCCCGAAGGGCATTCCGTTGACGACATCGATCGCGGCGTTAAACCGCGAAACGACGATTCAAATGTTCCGCGATTTCTTTGGCAGCGACGAAGTGTAGCGGCAGAATCAAAATCCCCTTCATTCGAATAGACATGAGGGGGATTTTTTGTTTTTCTGGACAAGCGGCAGCCAACCGTCTCCGGCGAACCGAAAGATGAAGAAAAAAAAGACCCATTTTTCTATTAGATAAGCAAATTTTCGTCACCGCCGCTCTTGCTCTCACATACGATATGGCGAGGAAATACCCATCCGGCAGTTCGGGCCCATTGAGAGCAAGGAGGGTTACAACCGTTGAAGGACAAATCGTTTCAATCGAAGCCGCTTTTGACAAAAAGAGAAAAAGAAGTCTTCGAATTGCTCGTGCAAGACAAGACGACGAAAGAGATCGCCAAAGAGCTGTTTATCAGCGAGAAAACGGTCCGCAACCATATTTCGAATGCGATGCAAAAGCTTGGGGTCAAGGGGCGCTCGCAAGCTGTCATTGAATTGCTTCGAATGGGCGAACTTGAACTATAAACGATGCCGGCTTTCCTTGTTGGACAGCCGGCTGTTATGTTCCCTTGCGGCCGGACGAGGCTTGGCGCCCGTCCGGCCTTCGTCCGCGGCGGCCGCCGCATTTTTTTGTTGATTATCTTTGCCGGTGTTGTAAAATGAAAAGTAAGAATAGCTGTCGGCGCAAGCCGCCGTTTGAGGCTGGCCGCGGAAACGATCAAGGAGAGATGGTATGCCGTCTGCGATGAATGAAAGAACGGTCGCCGAGTTGGAAAAATTGCTTCGCTATATCGCCGCAAATTTGAAACAGCGCGGCCGTGAAATTTTAACCAACTATCCGATCACCCCACCGCAATTTGTCGCCCTGCAGTGGCTGCTTGAAGAAGGGGACTTGACGGTCGGCGAGTTATCGAACAAAATGTATTTGGCGTGCAGCACGACGACCGACTTGGTCGACCGCATGGAGCGGAACGGACTTGTCGCCAGAGTCCGCGATGAACACGACCGCCGCGTCGTCCGCATTCGCCTTCTTGAAAAAGGGGAGCGCATTATCGAAGAAGTGATTGAGAAACGCCAGCGCGATCTAGCGAGCGTGCTTGAAAGCTTTTCAGACGAGGAAATCGTCGTCTTTGAGCGTTGTTTGCGCAAATTGCATCAAGAAATGACGAAAGAATGAGGCGATCACTTGGAAAGAGCAATTGGTGTCATTGACTCAGGAGTCGGCGGTTTGACCGTCGCCAAAGAAATTATGAGGCAGCTGCCGAAAGAACAAATTATTTACTTAGGCGACACCGCCCGTTGCCCGTACGGGCCGCGGCCGGTGGAAGAAGTCCGTCGATTTACGTGGCAAATGATTGATTACTTGCGGCAATATCCCTTGAAAATGCTTGTTATCGCCTGCAACACCGCGACGGCGGTCGCGCTTGACGACGTGCGGGCGAAGCTTGACATTCCTGTGCTTGGCGTTATTCATCCCGGCGCTCGCGCCGCCCTGAAAGCGACTAGGCGCGGGCACATCGGCGTCATCGGCACGATTGGCACGATCCGAAGCCGGGCGTATGAAAAGGCGCTTCAATCAATCAATCCGCGCGTCCAAGTCGAGAGCTTGGCCTGTCCGAAATTCGTTCCGCTGGTGGAAAGCGGCGACTTTGAAGGGCAGGAGGCGATGGCGATCGTCGCCGAATCTCTCGCTCCGCTCCGACCGCTGCCGATCGATGTGCTGATTTTAGGCTGCACGCATTATCCGTTGCTCGCGCCGCTCATTCGCACGTATATGGGCCAACGCGTGAAGCTCATTTGCTCAGGCGGTGAGACAGCTCGTGAAGTGAGCGCGATTTTGCATCACAGCCAGCTCCTTTACACCGGCGAGCGCGAACCGGAGCATTTGTTTTTCACGACTGGGCCGAAAGAGCTGTTTGAAAAGATTTCCGGGAAGTGGTTTGGCAAGCCGATCGGCACGGTCGAAGCGATTCGGCTGTAACCAACAAATCCTTTAGCGTCCATGCGCTAAAGGATTTTTTTTATTCTATTTTGGAAAACGGCTCGTATACATAGTAGTACAAACTACGAGTAGGAGGGAACGTCAATGAAACGGACGACTCACATATGGGCGGCGCCGCTGCTCGCCTCGCTGTTGTTGCTTGGCGGCTGCGGTTTGTTTGGGCGAGATGAGGCGGTGAAGGAGATCGATCCGCCGCAAGAGACGAGTTATGTCAAAGACGGCCAAGCGCTTCAGGAAGCGACGGAAAGCCAAAAGGAAGAGAAGGAGAAAGCGAAGGCCACCGAGACGGTGAAAAGAGAGCTGTACTTGATTGACAAAAACGGCTTTGTCGTGCCGCAAACAGTGGAATTGCCGAAAACGCAGGCCGTGGCGAAACAAGTACTCGAATATTTGGTTGAAGACGGACCTGTGTCAGAAATGTTGCCGAACGGCTTCCGCGCGGTCATTCCGGCCGGAACGACGGTGCTTGGCACAAAATTGGAAAAAGACGGAACGTTGATCGCCGACTTTTCTCCGGAATTTAAAAACTATAAGCCGGAGGACGAAAAACGAATTTTGCAGTCCATTACGTGGACGTTGACGCAATTTGACAATATCAAGCGCGTCAAAATCCGCATCAACGGCTACGATCAAAACGTGATGCCGGTCAATAAAACACCGATTCAAGATGGGGTAAGCCGCGCCGACGGCATCAATATGGAAGCGAGCGGCGTGCCAGACATTACGAATACGCATCCAGTCACCGTTTATTTTGTCGCCCAACAAGGGAACAGCACATACTATGTGCCGGTGACACGGCGTGTGTCCAATAAGGAGAAAGATGATATTGCCGCGGCCGTCAACGAACTGATTCAAGGACCAGAGCAAGGGAGCGGGCTTGTCGGCGTCTTTCAGCCGGACGCGAAGCTTGTCGATGCCCCGAAATATGAGGATGGCAAAGTGACGCTCAACTTTAACGAAGGCATTTATGGAAGCAACAAGAAAAATGTCATTTCCGACGTCGTGTTGAATTCCCTCGTTTTGTCGCTCACTGAGCAAAAAGGAGTCGAAAGCGTGGCGATCACAGTCAATGGCAAAGCCAATCTTGTCACGGAAGACGGCAAGCCGCTCACCAAACCGGTCGCTCGGCCGCAAAACGTCAATACCGGGACATTTTAACCGGTTGGTGCTGACAGGCTGGAAACGAATAGGACGTTATGGTATAACAAAGAGGTGGAAACGTATTCCGCCTCTTTCTTTTTTTCGCTAGGTGGAAAGAAATGCGGCGTCTGGCATTCCGTTGAAGATGGAGAAAAGGAGGACTCAGTTGATGAGAGCGGACGGACGAAGCAGTTGCGAGCTGCGCCCTGTACATATACACCCGCATTACATGAAGCACGCTGAAGGGTCGGTGCTCATTGAAGTCGGCGACACGAAAGTCATTTGCACGGCGACGGTCGAAGAGAAAGTGCCGTCGTTTATGCGCGGCGGCGGCAAAGGATGGATTACGGCCGAATATGGGATGCTGCCGCGGGCGACAGAGCAGCGGAATGTGAGGGAAGCGAGCAAAGGAAAAGTGTCGGGGCGGACGATGGAAATTCAGCGCTTAATCGGCCGTGCGCTTCGCTCGGTTGTTGATCTTGAACAGCTTGGTGAGCGGACCATTTGGATCGATTGCGACGTCATTCAGGCGGATGGCGGAACGCGGACGGCGTCGATCACCGGTGCGTATGTGGCGCTTGTGTTGGCGCTTGCCAAACTGGTGGAAGAAGGGAGGCTCGAGGCGCTTCCGATCCGCGATTTTCTCGCCGCTACCTCGGTCGGCATCGATCCGGAGCATGGGGTGATTCTTGATTTAGATTACAACGAGGATGCGCGGGCGAAAGTGGATATGAACGTCGTCATGACCGGAGCCGGTCAATTTGTTGAGATTCAAGGGACCGGAGAGGAAGCGGTTTTTTCACGCGCCGAGCTCGATGAATTGCTTGAAGCGGCGCAAATAGGCATCGAGCAGCTCATCGCCGTTCAGCGCCGCGCATTGGGCGAGTGGGCGGCGCGCATCGGCGAAAAAAAAGAAGCGGCAGAGGAGGACACAGAGTGAAGGAGATTGTCATCGCGACCAAAAACGCTGGCAAAGTGCGCGAGTTCGCCGCTTTGTTTGCCAAGCGGGGCGTCGAAGTGAAATCGCTGCTTGACTTTCCGGACGCTCCGGATGTCGCAGAAACGGGAAGCACGTTTGCGGAAAATGCCGTGCTCAAAGCAGAAGCGGCGTCGCGGCGTCTAAAGCGGCCGGTGATCGCCGATGATTCCGGGCTCGTGGTCGATGCGCTCGGCGGCCGGCCGGGCGTTCATTCGGCCCGTTATGCCGGGGAAGATAAAAACGATGCACGCAACATCGCCAAGCTGCTTCGCGAGCTTGACGGGGTGCCGATGGAGCAGCGCACGGCTCGTTTTCATTGTGCGCTCGCCGTCGCGATCCCAGGGCGGCCGACCGCCGTTGTCGAAGCGACATGCGATGGTTATATCGCCGAAGCGCCGCGTGGGGAGGGGGGCTTTGGCTATGATCCGGTTTTTTACCTTCCGGAGCGGGGAAAAACGATGGCGGAGCTTGCGCCCGAGGAAAAAAATCAAATCAGTCATCGCGCCAAGGCGCTGACGAAGCTCGATGAGCAGTGGGAGGAGATCGTCGGTGGAAAGGGGCGGACGGAATGAAGGCGGTGATTGTGAGCGACAGCCATGGGCTGACTGCCGAACTTGCTGCAATTGTCAACCGTCATCGCCATGAAGCGGATTTGTTTATCCATTGCGGCGACTCGGAGTTGGAGGTGGGGGCGGACGAGATTGCCCCGTTTGCCGTCGTACGCGGCAACTGCGATTTCGCCGCGTTTCCTGCTGAGCGCATCGAAGAGGTGGGCGGCGTTCGGTTGTTTGTCACCCACGGCCATTTATACGGGGTGAAAACGTCGCTTTTGCGTTTATCCTATCGCGCACAAGAAACAGGGGCTCACGTCGTTTGTTTCGGCCACTCGCATTTGGCCGGTGCTGAACAAATCGATGGGTTGCTGTTCATCAATCCCGGCAGCATCGCCTTGCCGCGGGGAAGAAAAGAAAAAACGTACGCGGTGCTGACGGTCGACAGCGGACGGGCGCACGTCCAGTTTTATGAAGTGGATGGACAGCCTATTCTCAAAATGGAACAAACGTTTTCTATCTAAGCCGGCAAAACCGCCGGCTTTTTTACGGTAAGCAAGGCCGCTTCAACAGGTTCGCTTTCAAAATGGAAGTGCCATATAGCGTGTTTGGAAAGGGGGCCTGTGTTTGGGCCGCCTTTTTTCGTTTTGGGGAGATGAAGTGGAAAAAGGCGCATCGTTTTGATTCGTCATTTTCATGTCCGAGTGAGAAGCGAACGTTGCTTACGGATCTTTTCTATCAGAAAAATGAGCGCGCCTTGAGCCCGTTATGTTCATATCGAATGAGGAGCGAACTGCGCTCAAGGGCGCGTTTTCTATGAGACGGCAAAGAAAGAAAAAATTTTTTTATATCGGCAAAACCTTGATTCTATCATAATGTAAGCGCATTCAAATAGTTTGACCAATCGGAATTTTCAAAAAACGTTATTGACGGCGCAAAGGTTTCGGATTATTATAATTTTCAAATAAGAGAAACGACTCAATACAATGATCGAGCCGTTCAAAGCAACTGCTGACTGATCAAGGAAGAGGGGAACCGAAGTGGGCGAACAATGGATCTTTTTAAACGGAGAATTTGTGACAAAAGAAAACGCCAAAATTTCCGTGTATGACCATGGATTTTTGTATGGCGACGGGGTATTTGAAGGCATTCGCGTCTATAGCGGCAACGTATTCCGCCTCGAAGAACATATAGATCGGCTATACAATTCAGCGAAGTCGATTTTGCTCGACATTCCGTACACGAAGGAAGAAATGATTGGCCACGTGCTCGAAACGATCCGCCGCAACGGCTATCAAGATGCATACATCCGCCTGGTCGTTTCGCGCGGGGTCGGCGATTTAGGACTGGATCCGTACAAATGCAAAACGCCGCAAATCGTGATTATCGTCGAGCCGCTCGCGCTCTTCCCGAAACATTTATATGAAACCGGCATCGAAGTGGTGACAGTGGCGACGCGCCGCAACCGCTCTGATGTGCTGAGCCCGAAAGTCAAATCGCTCAACTACCTAAACAATGTGCTTGTCAAAATCGAGGCGCATTTGGCGAACGTAAGCGAAGCGCTGATCTTAAACGATCAAGGCTATGTCGCGGAAGGTTCGGGAGACAATGTTTTCATCATCAAAAACGGCGTCATTTACACACCGCCTGGGTATGTCGGGGCGCTTGAAGGCATTACGCGTCAAGCGATCATCGAAATCGCGGAGGATCTCGGCTATACGGTGAAAGAGGAGCCGTTTACCCGCCATGATGTCTATGTCGCGGATGAAGTGTTTTTGACGGGGACGGCGGCCGAAGTCATTTCGGTCATTAAAGTCGATGGCCGGACGATCGGCGACGGGACGCCGGGACCGCATACCAAGCGGTTGCTTGAAGAATTTCGCCGCCGCGTGGTCGTCGAAGGAGTAAAGGTGTATCCGACGAACGCCAATGTCGGTTGATCGTCCATGACAAGTGGATAGCGAAAAAGCGTTGACGAGGATAAGTAGTCAGCGGGGTCAACATCCACAGAGAGCCGGGGGAGCTGCGAACCGGTGATGTTGCCGCTTGATGAACTCACCTCTGAGCGCCAGCCTGAACGCCGGACGGCTAGTAGGGCTGGACGAGTGGAGACGCGCGCTTCACTCGTTACCAAAATGAGCGGCCGGCTTCGGCTGGCCGCTCCTGAGGCGGCCGTCACGGCCGTGAAGAAGGGTGGTACCGCGGAAAGGAAACCTTTTCGCCCCTTTGGCTGGAAATGACAGCCATCGTGGGCGGAAAGGTTTTTTATATGGATGACAAATCACAGGGAGGATCGACGATGACAAAAATGAAAGTCGAGGAACAAGAAAAAGCGAGGACGAAGGCGAGAATGAGCGGGTCGCTGATGCTCATTGAAGCGCTCAAGGAAGAAAAAGTCGAAGTCATCTTCGGCTATCCGGGGGGGGCGGTGCTCCCGCTGTATGACGAGTTGTATAAAGCCGGCGTGTTCCACGTGCTGACGCGGCATGAGCAAGGGGCCATCCATGCGGCGGAAGGATATGCGCGCATTTCTGGAAAACCAGGGGTCGTCATCGCCACCTCCGGCCCGGGAGCGACCAACATCGTCACCGGGTTGACCGACGCGATGATGGATTCGCTGCCGCTCGTCGTCTTTACCGGGCAAGTGGCCACGAGCGTCATCGGCTCGGATGCGTTTCAGGAGGCGGACGTTGTCGGCATTACGATGCCGATTACGAAACACAACTACCAAGTGCGCGACATCAGCGAGCTGCCGAGAATCATTAAAGAGGCGTTTCACATTGCGACGACCGGGCGCCCCGGACCGGTGTTGATCGATATTCCAAAAGACATTACGACGGCCGAAGGGGAGTTTGATTACGATCAAGACGTTCATTTGCCTGGCTATCAGCCGACGACGCAGCCGAACCATTGGCAAATCCGCCGGCTTGTCGAGGCGGTCAGCCAATCAAAGCGGCCGGTCATTTTAGCCGGCGCTGGCATCTTGCACGCCAATGCGTCCAATGAATTGCGGCAATACGCCGAACAGCAAAACATTCCGGTCATTCATACGCTCCTTGGCCTTGGCGGTTTCCCGGCCGACCATCCGCTGTTTTTAGGCATGGCCGGCATGCACGGTACGTATACGGCGAATATGGCGCTGTGTGAATGCGATTTGCTCATCAACATCGGCGCCCGCTTCGATGACCGGGTCACCGGCAATTTAAAATATTTCGCGCCGAAAGCGACCGTCGCCCATATCGACATCGATCCGGCGGAAATCGGCAAAAACGTGCCGACGAAAATTCCAATCGTCAGCGATGCAAAAGCCGCCTTGCAAGAGCTGATCGCCCAGCAAGGCAAGCCGGCGGACACCGCGGCGTGGCTCGCGCAGCTTGATGAATGGAAGCGGCGCTTCCCGCTCCATTATGAGCCGGAAGCCGGCACGATCAAACCGCAAAAACTGATCGAGATGATCTATGAAATGACAAACGGCGAGGCGATCGTGACGACGGACGTCGGCCAGCATCAAATGTGGGCGGCGCAATATTACAAGTTCAACCGGCCGCACCGGTGGGTGACGTCCGGGGGGCTCGGCACGATGGGCTTCGGGCTTCCGGCAGCGATCGGCGCCCAGCTCGCCGACCGGAGCGCTACGGTCGTTTCGATCGTCGGCGACGGCGGCTTCCAAATGACGTTCCAAGAACTGTCGGTCATCCAGGAGCTACGGCTGCCGATCAAAATCGTCATCGTCAACAACCAGGCGCTCGGCATGGTGCGGCAATGGCAGGAGCTGTTCTATGACAAACGGTACTCCCATTCGCTCATTCCGAACCAGCCGGATTTCGTCAAGCTTGCCGAAGCATACGGGATGCCAGGTCTGCGGGCGAAGACGGAGGCGGAAGCGGCCGAAGTGTTAAAACAAGCGTTTGCGATGGATGGGCCGGTGCTGCTTGATTTCCATGTCCGCGCCGACGAGAACGTCTATCCGATGGTGGCGCCCGGCAAAGGGCTTCATGAAATGGTGGGGGTGAAAGCATGCGAAGAATCATCACGATGACAGTCAACAACCGCCCCGGCGTCTTAAACCGCATTACCGGGTTGTTTACAAAGCGGCATTACAATATCGAAAGCATTACGGTCGGGCATACGGAAATCGAGGGCATTTCGCGGATGACGTTCGTCGTCAACGTTGACGATGAACGGACGGCGGAGCAAATCATTAAGCAGCTGAACAAGCAGATTGATGTGTTGAAGGTGAATGACATCACCGACCAAGCGATCGTCGCCCGCGAGCTGGCGCTCATTAAAGTTGCCGCTCCTCCGGCGGTCCGCCAGGAAATTTACACGCTCATCGAGCCGTTTCGCGCCTCGATCGTCGACGTAAGCAAAGACAGCCTCGTCATTCAAGTGACCGGCGAGCCGGAGAAAGTCGAGGCGTTGATTGAACTATTGCGCCCGTACGGCATTAAGGAAGTGGCGCGCACGGGAACGACCGCGTTCACCCGCGGGGCGCAAAAAGCGACGACGAATCAGAAAACGGCGTTCATTATTTAACAGCTATCATACAAAACAGCGCTGATTGCTTCATGGAACCGCCAAACAAGGGGCGGCCAAGCGTAGGGATTGTCAAACTACAGAACAAAGGAGAGGGTAATCATGGCAAAAGTCTACTATAACGGGGATGCAAACGAACAATATTTGCAAGGGAAAACGGTCGCGATCATCGGCTACGGCTCGCAAGGCCACGCCCATGCGCAAAACTTGCGCGACAGCGGCGTTCGCGTCATCGTCGGACTGCGAAAAGGAAAATCGTGGGAGCAGGCAGAACAAGACGGATTTGAGGTGTATTCAGTCCGCGAAGCGGCGAAGCAGGCTGATATCGTCATGGTGCTGCTGCCGGATGAGAAGCAGCCGGCCGTGTACAAAGAGGAAATCGAGCCGGAACTCGAGCCAGGCAATGCGCTTGTGTTTGCGCACGGCTTTAACATCCATTTCAGCCAAATTGTCCCACCGAATCATGTTGACGTCTTCTTGGTTGCGCCGAAAGGCCCAGGCCATCTCGTGCGGCGCACATATACGGAAGGAGCGGGCGTGCCGGCGCTCATCGCCGTCTACCAAGATGTGACCGGACACGCGAAAGAAACGGCGCTCGCCTACGCGAAAGCGATCGGCGCTGCTCGAGCTGGGGTGTTGGAGACGACGTTCAAAGAAGAGACGGAAACCGACTTGTTCGGTGAACAAGCGGTGCTGTGCGGTGGGCTGACGGCGCTCATCAAAGCCGGGTTTGAAACGCTCGTTGAAGCCGGGTATCAGCCGGAAGTCGCCTATTTTGAGTGTTTGCATGAGATGAAGCTCATCGTCGATCTCCTTTACGAAGGCGGTTTGTCGTGGATGCGCTATTCGATTTCCGATACGGCGCAATGGGGCGACTTTATCACCGGCCCGCGCATTATTAACGACGCTGTGAAAGCGGAAATGAAAAAGGTGCTCGATGACATTCAAACCGGCAAATTCGCGAAGAGCTGGATTTTGGAAAACCAAGCGAACCGTCCGGAGTTCAACGCCATCAACCGGCGTGAGAATGAGCATTTGATTGAGATTGTCGGACGCGAACTGCGAAGCATGATGCCGTTTGTGAAGGCAAAACAAATCGAGGCGGTGGTGCCAGGTGCGAAAAATTAAGTTTTTTGATACCACATTGCGTGATGGGGAACAATCCGCTGGTGTGAACTTGAATTTGCAAGAAAAGTTGGAAATTGCCCGTCAACTTGAACGGCTGCGGGTTGACATCATCGAGGCGGGTTTCCCCGCCTCATCGAAAGGCGATTTTGAGGCGGTCAAACAAATTGCCGAAACGGTGAGAACATGCTCGGTCACCGGGCTGTCGCGCTCGGTCCGAAGCGACATTGATGCGGCGTGGGAGGCGTTAAAAGGCGGCGCGGAGCCGCGGCTCCACCTATTCATCGCCACCTCGCCGATCCATATGGTGCATAAATTGCGGATGACGCCGGAACAAGTGATTGAAGCGGCGGTTGAGGCGGTGAAATACGCGAAGCGCTTTTTCCCGATCGTCCAATGGTCGGCGGAAGATGCGTGCCGAAGCGAGTTGCCGTTTTTGGCGAAAATCGTCGCCGAAGTGATCAAAGCCGGCGCCTCGGTGATCAACATTCCGGATACGGTCGGCTATATTACGCCGAAAGAATACGGGGAAATTTTCCTCTATTTGCAAAACAATGTTCCGAATATTGAAAAGGTTTCACTCTCCGCTCATTGTCATGATGACTTGGGCATGGCGGTGGTGAACTCGCTGTCGGCCATTGAACATGGAGCGACGCAGGTCGAGTGCACGATCAACGGCATCGGCGAGCGGGCCGGCAATGCGGCGCTTGAGGAAATCGCTGTCGCCCTTCACATCCGCAAAGACTACTATCAAGTGGAAACGCGCCTCAATTTGCAGGAAATTAAGCGCACAAGCAATCTTGTCAGCAAGCTGACCGGGGTCGTCGTTCCACCCAACAAAGCGGTCGTCGGCAAAAACGCGTTTGCGCATGAATCGGGCATCCATCAAGACGGCGTCTTAAAAGAAAAAACGACATACGAAATCATTTCGCCGGAGCTCGTCGGCGTGCCGTCGAATTCGATGGTGCTCGGCAAACATTCCGGCCGCCATGCGCTTCGCAACCGGGTTGAGGAGCTCGGCTACACGTTGTCCGATGAAGAAATCAATCAGCTGTTTGTCCGTTTTAAAGAATTGGCGGACAAAAAGAAGGACATTACCGACGACGATTTAATCGCGTTGATTTTCGAAGAGAAGTTCGACCACTTTAAAGATTTTTACCAATTGTCTTCCATTCAAGTGCAATACGGGACGAATCAAATTCCGACAGCGGTAGTTGTACTGAAAGACGGGAAGGGGAATGAAATCCAAGAAGCGGCGACCGGCGCCGGCAGCGTCGAGGCGCTGTACAATACATTGGAACGTTGCTTCCAAACGCCGGTGACGCTGCTTGACTACCGGATCGAATCGGTCGGCGGCGGCCGCGATGCGTTGGCCCAAGTGTTCGTCAAAGTGCGCGCCCATGACATCGAGACGAGCGGGCGCGGCACTGCACAAGACGTGTTGGAAGCATCGGCGAAAGCGTACATCAACGCCATCAACCGTGTGTTTATGATCGAAGCGATGCGCGGCGAAAACGAGAAAGTGGCAACACCATAAAAACGGGGGGATTCAGAATGGGAAACTATCGGATTGCCGTCTTGCCAGGGGATGGCATCGGCAAAGAAGTGACGTCCGGAGCGGTCGAGGTATTAAAAGCGGTCGGCATCCGGTTTGGCCACGAGTTTACGTTTGAATATGGATTGATCGGTGGAGCGGCGATCGATGAGGCGGGGACGCCGCTCCCCGAGGAAACGCTCCGCCTTTGCCGAGAAAGCGATGCGGTGCTGCTTGGGGCGGTCGGCGGTCCGAAGTGGGATGACAACCCTCCGCATTTGCGCCCGGAAAAAGGATTGCTTGCCATTCGCAAGCAGCTCGACTTATATGCCAACTTGCGGCCGGTTGTTTGCTATGACAGTTTGGTTTCCGCTTCGCCGTTAAAACCGGATCTCGTGCAAGGCGTCGATTTTGTCATCGTCCGCGAGCTGACCGGCGGCATTTACTTCGGCCAGCCGAGCGGCCGCGTCGTCGAAAACGGCGAAGAAAAAGCAGTGGACACCTTGTTATATAAAAAGGAAGAAATTGAGCGGATCGTCCGCATGGCGTTTATACTCGCACGCGGGCGGAAGAAAAAAGTGACTTCGGTCGACAAGGCGAACGTCCTTTCGTCAAGCCGTCTATGGCGGGAAGTGGCCGAAGAGGTGGCGAAGCAGTTTCCGGACGTCACGCTTGAGCATATGCTTGTTGACAATGCCGCGATGCAGCTCATCCGTGCGCCGAAGCAGTTTGATGTCATTGTGACAGAAAACATGTTTGGCGACATTTTAAGCGATGAAGCCTCCATGTTGTCCGGTTCGCTCGGGATGCTGCCGTCAGCCAGCTTATCCGCTTCCGGTCCGAGCTTGTATGAGCCGGTGCACGGTTCAGCGCCTGATATCGCCGGCATGAACAAAGCCAATCCGATTGCGGCGATTTTGTCGGCCGCGATGATGCTTCGCCTGTCGTTCGGGCTCACCGCGGAAGCGGAGGCGGTAGAGCACGCGGTGTGGCAGGCGCTCGCCCTAGGTTTGCGCACCGCCGACTTGGCGCCAAGCGGCGGCCGCATCGTATCCACGAACGAAATGGTCGAAGAAATCAAAGCGGCGGTGCTGGATTATACGGCCATTGCTCAAATTATGACCGTTTATGCCTAAGACGTGCGAGGTGAAAGCCAATGAAGCCGAAAACGATCATCGATAAAATTTGGGAAAACCACGTCGTCTACCGTGAGGAGGGCAAACCGGATTTATTGTACATCGATTTGCA
Organism: Geobacillus sp. CCR; assembly: GCF_052906625.1. NCBI lineage: Bacteria > Bacillati > Bacillota > Bacilli > Caryophanales > Anoxybacillaceae > Geobacillus > Geobacillus sp. CCR. The sequence continues at coordinate 23,315 of NZ_JBREBQ010000013.1, forward strand.
CTTAGTGCATGAAGTGACCTCGCCGCAAGCGTTTGAAGGATTGCGGCAAAAAGGGCGGAAGGTGCGGCGGCCGGATTTGACCTTTGCGACGATGGACCATAACGTGCCGACCATTAACCGATTTGTGATTACCGATGAAGTGGCGCGCAACCAAATCGCTGCGCTTGAGCGCAACTGCCGCGAGTTCGGCATTCCGCTCGCCGACCTACACAGCGAAGAGCAAGGAATCGTTCACGTCATCGGCCCAGAGCTCGGGTTGACCCAGCCGGGAAAAACGATCGTTTGCGGCGACAGCCATACATCGACGCACGGGGCGTTTGGCGCCTTGGCGTTTGGCATCGGCACGAGCGAAGTCGAGCATGTATTGGCTACACAAACGCTTTGGCAGCATAAGCCGAAAACGCTGCAAATCTGCATCAACGGCCGCCTCGGCAAAGGAGTGACCGCCAAAGACGTCATCTTGGCCATTATCGGCCGCTATGGCGTTGGCGTCGGCACCGGTTATATTATCGAATTTACAGGCGAAGCGATCCGACGCATGTCGATGGAAGAGCGAATGACGATTTGCAACATGTCGATTGAAGCTGGGGCGAGAGCCGGCCTCATCAGCCCGGATGAAACGACGTTTGCCTATTTGCGCGGCCGCAAATATGCGCCAAAAGGCGAGGAGTTTGACAAGGCGGTGGAACGGTGGCGGGCGCTTGCAAGCGATGAGGGGGCGGAATACGATAAAACGATTGAAATCGATGCGTCGACGATCGCTCCGATGGTGACGTGGGGGACGAACCCCGCGATGAGCACTTCCGTCGATGGCGTCGTGCCGCATCCCGAGCAATTTGAAAGCAAAACAGAGCAAAACGCGGTGCGCCGGGCGCTTGAGTACATGGGGCTCAAGCCGGGCACGCCGATTACGGATATTCCGGTGCAGCACGTCTTCATCGGTTCGTGCACCAACTCACGCCTCAGCGATTTGCGCGCGGCGGCGAGCATCGTGAAAGGGAAAAAAGTGGCTCCGGGTGTGCGGGCGCTCGTCGTGCCTGGATCGCAGCAAGTGAAAAAACAAGCCGAAGCGGAAGGGTTGGCGCAAATTTTCATCGACGCCGGTTTTGAATGGCGCGACTCCGGCTGCAGCGCCTGTTTGGGCATGAACCCGGACATCATTCCGGAAGGCGAGCACTGTGCGTCAACGTCGAATCGCAACTTTGAAGGGCGGCAAGGAAAAGGGGCGCGCACGCATCTCGTCAGCCCGGTGATGGCCGCGGCGGCTGCGATTTACGGACATTTTGTCGATGTGCGCCAGCTTGAAGCCGAGCCGGTCTGTTAAATTGACGATCGTGATGGCAAAAGAGGCGGCGCGGCATCCTAGGAAGCCGAGCTCCTTTGCCATCAGTGACATCCATAACGGAAGGGGGAAAGGACGATGAAGCCGTTTACGATCCATCGCGGAAAAACCGCCGGCATCGATCGTGCGAATATTGATACCGATCAAATCATTCCAAAGCAGTTTTTGAAACGGATTGAACGCACCGGCTTTGGCCAGTTTCTCTTTTACGATTGGCGGTATTTGAGCGACGGCACGCCAAATCCGGAGTTTGAGCTCAACCGCCCGGAAAACGAAGGGGCGACGATTTTAGTCGCCGATGAAAACTTCGGCTGCGGCTCATCGCGCGAACATGCGCCGTGGGCGCTGCAAGATTACGGATTCCGCGTCATCATTGCCCCATCGTTTGCCGATATTTTTTACAACAACTGCTTAAAAAACGGGCTGTTGCCGATCCGGCTGGATAAAGAGGATGTCCGCTACTTGCTGCGCCAAAGCGAGCGCGCAGACTATGAACTGACGGTTTCGCTTGAAGAACAGCGGGTATTTGACGATGAAGGATTTTCGCGTCCGTTTGACATTGACCCGTATCGAAAACAGTTGCTGTTAAAGGGATGGGATGAAATTGATTTAACGTTTGTCTATGAACCGTATATTCAAGCGTATGAACAACAGCATAGCCTGCGGCCGTAAGCGTCTGTTTTTTGCGGTGCAGCGCGGCGGCAAAAATCGGCTGTTCCGCCGTTATTTTGGCAGGAACAGCCTCTTTGTTTTGCATATAGGAGGATGAAGAAAATGGACGGCGGCAGCAAGCGCCAAAAAGGGTTGGCTTGTTTCGGCTAAGAAAACTTGTTACACTTGTGGTAAACACATATAGGAGCGGGCGAAGATGGCCGGGAAAAAAGGAAAAATCATCATGTTTCCGCAAACGAAAGAACGGCTGATGGAAGAGGCGTTTGCTGCGCTCGAGGCGAAGCGGTATAAAGAAGCGCTCCGCTTTTTGCGCGCCGCCGAACAGCTTGGCGACCACAGCTTTCCGGTTCGGCTTGGGCTGGCTGTCTGTTGCTATGAGCTTGGGGAATATGATGAGGCGGAGCGGCGTCTTGCCGGTTTGCTTGACGAGCAACCGGGCAACGGTGAACTGTTGCAAATGTATATTGCCATATTGTTGCAAACGAATCGATACAGCAAGGCCGAAACCGTGATCCGCCACGCCTTGCGTCGTCCGTCGTTATCCGTTTCGCTGCGCGAACAGCTTCACCAGCTGCTCCGGTTTAGTGAAAAAATGAATGCCCGCACGCTTCCGCCCGCGGAGTGGAAGCGGGTGAGACGGCTGCTTGAGTCCGGGGACATTGCTGAGCAGCTGCAACTGATTAAACAACTGGAAAAAGAAGACATCGAGCCGGTGCTGCCGTTGCTCAAGCAATATTTACGCGCACCGGAAAAAAGCCCGATGGCGAAAACGATGCTCCTTCGCCTGTTGACAGGGAAGCGAGTCAACGAAACGGTGACGGTTGAGAAATTTGGCCGTTGCATGGAGGTCGTCCCGTCAGCGTTGGACGAACAGACGGAAACGGAATTTGCTTCATCGTTGCTGGGTCGGCTTGAACAGCAGCTCGCGGCGGAAAGCCCGAGTTTGTATGAAACGGCGGCGGACATTTGGCTTCGCTATGCATATGTGTTGTACCCGTTTCCGCCAGAGCCGGCGGATGCAGCGGCCTGGCTTGCTGCTCTCCATTGGATGGCGAGCCGGTTTTTAGGCTTGGATGCTGACGCGACCGCCTTGGCCGACCGCTACGGTGTGGAGGCGGCGGAGATGGCAACGCTTTGCCAAAAGCTATACGAAATAGAGGAACTTTCCTCCCTCTAATGGCTCGTTCTCTGTTGAAACATGGCTGTTGTATGTTATAATATAATGGCTGTGCTATGTATCTGTTTTCGCATACTTGTCTACATAATTGGGCATCATAAAAAGATCTGGACAAGCGGAGTGCGCTATGGTCCGAGCAATGATTTCAGGTGGAGGGAACAAGGATGTCAGTCAAATGGGAAAAGCTTGAAGGGAACGAAGGCGTATTGACCGTTGAGGTCGACGCCGAGAAAGTGAACAAAGGCTTGGACGCCGCGTTTAAAAAAGTGGTGAAAAACATCACGCTTCCGGGCTTCCGCAAGGGGAAAGTGCCGCGCGTTCTGTTTGAAAAACGCTTCGGCGTCGAAGCGCTCTATCAAGATGCGCTCGACATTTTGCTGCCAGAGGCGTATGCCAAAGCCGTCGAAGAGGCAGGCATCGAACCGGTGTCAATGCCGGAGATTGACATTGAGCAAATGGAAAAAGGCAAAAGCTTAATTTTCAAAGCGAAAGTGACCGTAAAGCCGGAAGTCAAGCTCGGTCAATACAAAGGGCTTGAAGTGGAAAAAATGGATACAACCGTGACGGACGAAGATGTCGAAAACGAATTGAAACGTTTGCAAGAAAATTACGCCGAACTTGTCGTGAAAGAAGACGGGACGGTGGAAAACGGCGATACGGTCGTCATCGATTTCCAAGGGTTTGTCGACGGCGAGCCGTTTGAAGGCGGCAAGGCGGAGAACTATTCGCTTGAAATCGGCTCTGGAACGTTCATTCCGGGATTTGAAGAACAGCTTGTCGGCATGAAAGCCGGCGAGGAAAAAGAAATCCAAGTCACATTCCCGGATGAATACCACGCGAAGCAATTGGCCGGCAAACCGGCGACGTTTAAAGTGCAAGTGCATGAAGTGAAAGCGAAACAGCTGCCGGCGCTTGACGATGAGTTTGCCAAAGACGTCGATGAAGAAGTCGAAACGCTTGACGAACTGAAGGCGAAAATTCGCGCCCGTTTGGAAGAGGCGAAAAAGAACGAGGCGGAGACTGCCTTGCGCAATGCGGTTGTCGAAAAAGCGGCAGCCAACGCCGAAATGGATATTCCGGAGGTTATGATCAAAAACGAAACCGACCGGATGCTTCGCGAATTTGACCAACGCCTGCAAATGCAAGGTCTGAACTTGCAGTTGTATTACCAATTCTCCGGCCAAGATGAAGCGTCGTTGCGCGAGCAAATGAAAGAAGATGCCGAAAAACGGGTGCGCGCGGCGTTGACGCTTGAAGCGATCGCGAAGGCCGAAAACATTGAAGTAACCGACGAGGAAGTAAACAAAGAGCTCGAAAAAATGGCGGAAGCCTACAAGCTGAGCGTGGACAAGCTGAAAGAGCTGCTCGGCAGCTTAGATGGCGTCAAAGAAGATTTGAAATGGCGGAAAACAGTCGATTTTCTTGTAGAGCACAGCAAGGTTGCGGCATAATATATCTTAAGGAAAGAACAAGGCGCGAGACGTTCGTGCCTTGTTCTTTATCCACAACAATGGCGCCTGAGCGGCAATTTTCAAACTTTTCTAAACAGATAACAGTTTTTTCATTCGCTTTTTCAGGAACATTTATGGTAAAATAGCGAATACATACGTTTTTACGACATAAGAGATGGCGGAAATGGATACATAAGCAGGCGCGATTTCGTTGGCAAGGGGTGAATGATATGTTTAAATTCAATGATGAAAAAGGGCAGTTGAAATGCTCGTTCTGCGGCAAAACACAGGATCAAGTGCGAAAGCTCGTTGCCGGTCCGGGGGTTTACATTTGCGACGAGTGCATTGAGCTATGCACGGAAATTGTTGAAGAGGAGCTCGGCAATGAAGAGGAATTTGAATTTAAAGACGTGCCGAAACCGTTGGAAATTCGGGAAATTCTAGATGAGTACGTCATCGGTCAAGATGAGGCGAAAAAATCGCTCGCCGTTGCTGTTTACAATCATTATAAACGGATCAATTCCGGCAGCAAAATCGATGATGTCGAGCTGTCGAAAAGCAACATTTTAATGATCGGGCCGACCGGGAGCGGGAAAACGCTGCTGGCGCAAACATTGGCGCGCATTTTGAACGTGCCGTTTGCCATCGCCGATGCCACCTCGCTTACAGAGGCCGGCTATGTTGGCGAAGACGTCGAAAACATTTTGTTAAAGCTCATCCAAGCGGCGGATTATGACGTCGAACGGGCGGAAAAAGGCATTATTTACATCGATGAAATTGACAAAATCGCCCGCAAATCGGAAAACCCTTCCATCACTCGCGACGTATCCGGCGAAGGGGTGCAACAGGCGCTGTTGAAAATTTTAGAAGGCACCATTGCCAGCGTTCCGCCGCAGGGCGGCCGCAAACATCCGCATCAAGAATTCATTCAAATCGATACGACGAACATTTTGTTCATTTGCGGCGGGGCGTTTGACGGCATTGAGCCGATCATCAAGCGCCGCCTTGGCAAAAAAGTGATCGGGTTTGGCGCGGAAATGAACCAGACGGATGTCGACGAGAAAAACTTGTTGTCGAAAGTGCTGCCGGAAGACTTGCTCAAATTCGGACTGATTCCGGAGTTCATCGGCCGTCTGCCGGTCATTACGACGCTCGAGCCGCTCGACGAACAGGCGTTGATCGACATTTTGACGAAACCGAAAAATGCCATTGTCAAGCAATACCAAAAAATGCTTGAGCTTGACGGCGTTGAGCTCGAGTTTGAAGAAGCGGCGCTCCGTGAAATCGCGAAAAAAGCGATTGAGCGGAAAACGGGCGCGCGCGGCCTTCGCTCGATCATCGAAGGCATTATGCTCGATGTGATGTTTGAGCTGCCGTCGCGCGAAGATGTGCAAAAGTGCATCATCACGCTCGACACGGTGCGCGGCACAAAGCCGCCGACGCTGATCCGTCATGATGGCACCGTCATCGAGCTGGAACGGAAAACATCTGCCTGAGGGGAAAACCGCCTTTTTTCGGCGGTTTCTTTTTTTGCCGCCCATGCCCTGGGCGCCGGTCGGCGCTTTTTTTGTTTATTCCCGCCAGTTCGCGGAGATACTATCATACTACATACCATCTAAAGGCAGGAGGATATCGGGGCATGGATTGGACGAACATCGTACTGGTCATCCAGCTGTTTTTCGGGGTCATCATCGGCCTTTATTTTTGGAATTTGCTAAGAGGGCAACGTGTGCAAAAAGTTTCGATTGATAAAGAGTCGCGCAAAGAGATGGAACAGCTCCGCAAGCTGCGTTCGATTTCGCTCACCGAGCCGCTGGCGGAAAAAGTGCGGCCGAAAAGTTTTGACGACATCGTCGGTCAGGAAGACGGCATCAAGGCGTTAAAAGCCGCTTTATGCGGCCCCAACCCGCAACATGTCATCATTTACGGGCCGCCCGGCGTCGGCAAGACGGCAGCTGCTCGGCTCGTGCTTGAGGAAGCGAAAAAAAATCCGCTCTCCCCGTTTAAGAAAAATGCGGTGTTCGTGGAGCTTGACGCGACGACGGCGCGCTTTGACGAGCGCGGCATCGCCGACCCCCTCATCGGCTCGGTGCACGACCCGATTTACCAGGGGGCCGGGGCGATGGGGCAAGCCGGCATTCCCCAGCCGAAGCAAGGGGCGGTGACGAACGCCCACGGGGGCGTTTTATTCATCGACGAAATCGGCGAGCTTCATCCGATCCAAATGAACAAGTTGTTGAAAGTGCTTGAGGACCGGAAAGTATTTTTTGAAAGCGCCTATTACAGCAAAGAAAATCCGCAAATCCCAAGCCATATTCACGATATTTTCCAAAATGGACTGCCGGCTGATTTCCGTCTTGTCGGGGCGACGACGCGCACGCCGAACGAAATTCCTCCGGCCATTCGCTCTCGCTGCCTGGAAGTATTTTTCCGTGAGTTGGACCAAGATGAAATCGCCCTCATCGCGAAAAAGGCGGCGGAAAAAATCCGCTTGAACGTGTCAGAAAGCGGCATTCGCCTCCTTGCCGCCTATGCGCGCAACGGGCGGGAGGCGGTCAACATGATGCAAATTGCCGCTGGCCTGGCCATCACGGAAAACCGAGAAAACATTTTGGACAAAGATATTGAATGGGTCATTCAATCGAGCCAAATGACTCCGCGCTATGAGAAGAAAATCGCTTCCGCTCCGGCGGTCGGCGTCGTCAACGGTCTGGCTGTGTATGGACCAAACACCGGTGCGTTGCTCGAAATTGAGGTGACCGCTTTGCCGGCGAAAGGAAAAGGATTGATCAATGTCACCGGCATTGTCGAGGAGGAAAGCATCGGCAGTGCAGAAAAATCGGTGCGGCGCAAAAGCATGGCGCGCGGCTCGGCGGAAAACGTCATTACGGTGTTGCGGGCGATGGGCGTGCCAGCGGACCGCTACGACATTCATGTCAACTTTCCGGGCGGGGTGCCGGTTGACGGCCCTTCAGCCGGGGTGGCGATTGCCGTCGGCATTTATTCCGCCATTTACCAGCTGCCAGTCGATCATACGGTCGCGATGACCGGAGAAATCAGCATCCGTGGCTGCGTGAAACCGGTCGGCGGCGTGTTCGCCAAAATCAAAGCGGCCAAACAAGCCGGGGCGAAAAAAGTCATCATCCCGATTGAGAATATGCAATCGTTGCTAGGCGAAGTCAGCGGCATTCAAATCATCGCCGTCCGCCGCCTCGAGGAAGTGCTCGTCCATGTGTTCGGCGAAGAGGCGCTCCGCCGCGGCCCCGCGCTGCTGCCAGCGGCTATGGACCGCTCGGAGAAAAAGCTCGTCTAGCCAAAGGAAACGGCGGCAAGGCGAACGATTGGCAACGAAAGCGGGCGATCCGCTCGCAACCGAGTCGGGCGGTTCGCCCGGCCTCTCTTTTATGTACGGCTTCGGCGCAAGCGGATCGTCGCTGAAGTCGGTTTTTCTTTGCCTGCAGACGGAGCGCCGCGCGCTTTTTCGTTCGTCAAATTTTACAAACCCGGCTACCGTACTATACAATAAACGAATAGAAGCGAGAGATGGAGGTGTTCGGCGTGAACGGAAAGAAAAAGGAGACGGTCGTTCCGCTTTTGCCGCTGCGTGGGCTGCTCGTGTTTCCGACGATGGTGCTCCATTTGGATGTCGGGCGCGAGAAATCGGTCAAAGCGCTCGAACAAGCCATGGTTGAGGATCATATGATTTTGCTGACGTCGCAAAAAGACGTTGCCATCGACGAACCGGACATGGATGACTTATATAAAATGGGAACGATCGCGCGCGTCAAGCAACTTCTAAAACTCCCGAACGGCACGTTCCGCGTGCTTGTCGAAGGCGTCGCTCGGGCGCTCATTACGGAAGTGATCAGCGAGGAGCCGTACTTTCTCGTCAAAGTCGAAAAGTTTGCTGATCGGGCGGCGAAAGATTTAGAAGATGAGGCGCTCAAGCGGACGATGCTTGAATATTTCGAGCAGTACATAAACTTGTCCAAGCGGCTGTCGGTCGACATTTACGCCTCGATCGTCGACATCGATGAGCCGGGGCGAATGGCGGACATCATCGCCTCGCACTTGCCGCTTAAGCTTGAGGAAAAACAGCGCATTTTAGAAACGATCGACGTGAAAGAGCGCCTCAATAAAATCATCCAAATTTTGCACAACGAAAAAGAAGTGCTCCAGCTTGAGAAAAAGATCAGCGCCCGCGTCAAGCAGTCGATGGAGCGGACGCAAAAAGAGTATTATTTGCGCGAGCAAATGAAGGCGATTCAAAAAGAGCTTGGCGAAAAAGAAGGAAAAACGGGCGAAGTCGAGGAGCTGAAAGAAAAAATCGAGGCGGCCGGCATGCCGGAGCATGTGAAACAAACGGCATTGAAGGAGCTTGACCGCTATGAAAAAATTCCGGCGACCTCAGCGGAAAGCGCAGTCATTCGCAACTACCTCGATTGGCTCATCGCCTTGCCGTGGTCGAAAGAAACAGAAGACATCCACGACATTAAGCGGGCGGAAGCGATTTTAAACGAGGAGCATTACGGGCTCGATAAAGTGAAAGAACGGGTGCTTGAATTTTTATCTGTCAAGCAGCTGACGAAATCGTTAAAAGGTCCGATTCTTTGCCTCGCCGGACCGCCGGGGGTCGGCAAAACGTCGCTCGCCCGCTCGATCGCCAAAGCGCTCGGCCGCCGCTTCGTCCGCGTTTCGCTCGGCGGCGTCCGCGACGAATCGGAAATTCGCGGCCATCGCCGCACGTATGTCGGCGCCATGCCGGGACGCATTATCCAGGGGATGAAAAAAGCAGGCACGATCAACCCCGTCTTCTTGCTTGATGAAATCGACAAAATGTCGAGCGATTTCCGTGGCGATCCATCGGCGGCCATGCTGGAGGTGCTTGACCCGGAGCAAAATCATACGTTCAGCGACCATTACATTGAAGAGCCGTACGATCTATCGAAAGTCATGTTTATCGCCACGGCCAACCATTTGGCGGCGATTCCGCAGCCGCTCTTGGACCGGATGGAAGTGATCCACATACCAGGCTACACAGAAGTGGAGAAGCTGCATATCGCCAAGCGGCATTTGCTGCCGAAACAAATCACCGAGCACGGGCTGAAAAAGGCGGCGTTGCAAATTCGCGATGACGCGATGCTCGATATCATCCGCCATTATACGCGCGAAGCCGGGGTGCGGGAGCTTGAGCGGCAGCTCGCCGCTATCTGCCGAAAAGCGGCCCGCCTCATCGTTTCCGGCGAGAAAAAGCGGGTTGTGATCACAGAAAACAATCTTGAGGAATTTTTAGGGAAGCGAAAATACCGCTACGGCCGAGCGGAGGCTGAAGACCAAGTCGGCGTGGCGACCGGGCTGGCGTATACGGCGTTTGGCGGCGATACGCTCGCCATCGAAGTGTCGCTCGCGAAAGGAAACGGCAAACTCGTTTTGACCGGCAAGCTCGGCGATGTCATGAAAGAATCAGCGCAAGCGGCGTTCAGCTACGTGCGGTCGCGCGCCGAGGAGCTCGGCATCGACCCGAAATTTCACGAAACGTACGACATCCATATTCACGTTCCGGAAGGAGCGGTGCCGAAAGATGGGCCATCGGCCGGCATTACGATTGCGACCGCACTCATTTCCGCTTTGACGGGCAAGCCGGTGAGCCGCTTTGTCGGCATGACCGGGGAAATTACGCTGCGCGGCCGCGTTCTTGCGATCGGGGGGCTGAAAGAGAAAACGTTAAGCGCCCATCGTGCCGGATTGAAAACCGTCATTTTGCCGAAAGACAATGAAAAAGATTTGGCTGACATTCCGGAAACGGTGAAGCGCGACTTGCGCTTTGTGCTCGTCTCTCATCTCGATGAGGTGCTGCCGCACGCGCTGGTGGGGTGGAAGCGATGAACGTGAAGAAAGCAGAGCTTGTGACCAGTGCCGTCAAGCCGGAACAATATCCGGACGGTGGACGGCCGGAGGTGGCGCTCGCCGGCCGTTCGAACGTCGGCAAATCATCATTCATCAACAAAATGATCAACCGGAAAAACTTGGCGCGCACCTCCTCAAAGCCAGGTAAAACGCAAACGTTGAATTTTTATTTGATTAACGACTCGTTTTACTTTGTGGACGTGCCAGGTTATGGTTTCGCCCGCGTGTCGAAGCAGGAGCGGCAAAAATGGGGGAACATGATGGAGACGTACTTTACGACGCGCGAGGCGCTTAAGGCGGCGGTCCTGCTCGTTGATTTGCGCCATCCGCCGACGAAAGACGATGTGATGATGTACGAGTTTTTGAAACATTACGAGATCCCGGTGATCGTCATCGCGACGAAAGCGGATAAAGTGCCGCGCGGCAAGCATCAAAAACACGCGAAAATCGCGCGCGAGACGCTGCGGATGGCTGACGGCGACCCGCTCATTTTGTTTTCCGCCGAGACCGGACAAGGGAAAGACGAAGCATGGGCGGCGCTTTTGCCGTTTGTGGCCTCATGACGAAAACACCAGCGATTCCGCTGGTGTTTTCACTTCCAAGGCTATTTTCGCCTAGTCCATAATATATAGACGCCGATGGCGATGAGTCCGAGCGGCCAAAACTTCCAGACAGAGGAAAGTCCGGCTTGGACGAGGTGAAAGAACGGCTGGCCGCGCCCGGAAAACGTCAGCACGACAGCGAGAAGCAAGAAAAGCACGCCAAAGCCGGCCCCGCCTTTTTGTTTGCGGCTGCTGGCGAAAAAAGCGAGCGCGATGAGGAAAAAAAACATGTTCACGCCGCGGGGCCAGGCCGAAAATGCACTCGCAAGGAGCAACTCAACGCCAAATCCGAGTAAAAGAAAGCCGGGGAAAAGGTAAGCATATTCACGCGCTGAATGCGCCTGGCCAAGCAAAGCCGCGCCGCAAATGGCAAGCAAGGCCGGCCACCCTTGGAAGAAATGGAAAAGGGGGGATTCCAGCTGTCCGGCGAGAAAATACAGCCCGAGGCCGATGAACAAGATGCCGGCGAATACCGTTCGGGTTTTCATGATCGTCGCGTCCTCCGTTTCCCTTTTGGACATGTTTATGATAGAATGATCACTGTCTACAGTTTAGCATAGCTTTGGAGGCATGTTCACAATTTTTTCAAACCGGAACGATGGACGGTTGTGATATAATGATGGAAGGGATTCGGTCAATAAGGGGGATGGCATCGTGCAAATCGTAGTCGTTGGCGTCGACTATAAAACCGCCCCTGTAGAAATCCGCGAAAAGCTCGCGTTTGCGGAAGCGGAACTCGGTGCGGCGATGAAACAACTCGCCAAGCAAAAAAGCGTGCTCGAAAATGTGATCGTCTCGACGTGCAACCGGACGGAAGTTTATGCAGTGGTTGATCAACTGCATACCGGACGTTACTATATGAAAGCATTTTTAGCCGAATGGTTTGGCGTCAAAGTGGAAGCGATTGCTCCGTATTTGCGTGTGCTTGAAGGAGAAGCGGCCATAAAGCATTTGTTCCGCGTGGCGGCCGGCCTTGATTCGATGGTGCTTGGGGAAACGCAAATTTTAGGGCAAGTGAAAGACAGCTATTTGCTCGCTCAAGAGGTCGGGACGAGCGGCACGATTTTCAATCATCTGTTCAAGCAGGCGGTGACCTTTGCGAAGCGCGCCCACTCGGAAACGGGCATCGGCGCGCACGCTGTATCGGTCAGCTATGCGGCGGTTGAGCTGGCGAAGAAAATTTTCGGCCGCCTTGCCGGCAAGCACGTCTTGATTATCGGGGCCGGCAAAATGGGGACGCTGGCGGCGCAAAACTTGTACGGCAGCGGCGTCGGGAAGGTGACGGTTGTCAATCGGACGCTTGAAAAAGCGAAACAGCTTGCTAAGCAGTTTGCCGGCGAAGCGAAGCCGCTCGGCGAATTGTCATGCGCTTTGCTGGAAGCGGATATCGTCATCAGCTCGACGGGAGCCAAAGGCTATATTTTGACGAAGGAAATGGTGGCGCCGCTTGAGAAAATGCGCAAAGGCCGCCCGCTCTTTATGGTTGACATCGCGGTGCCGCGCGATTTGGATCCGGCGTTGGCTGATTTGGAAACGGTGTTTTTGTACGACATTGACGATTTGCAAGATGTGGTGGCGGCCAACTTGGCGGAACGGCAAAAGGCAGCGGCTCGCATTGAAACGATGATCGAAGCGGAACTTATGGCGTTCAGCCAATGGCTGCAGACGCTCGGCGTCGTGCCAGTCATTGCCGCATTGCGCGAAAAGGCGCTGGCCATTCAAGCAGAAACGATGAAAAGTTTGGAGCGGAAACTGCCGCATTTGTCGGAGCGCGACTGGAAAGTGTTGAATAAGCATACGAAAAGCATTATTAACCAGCTGCTCCGCGATCCGATTTTGCAGGCGAAGGAACTCGCCGCCGGCCCGAATGCCGAGGAGGCGCTTTTGCTGTTTATGAAAATTTTCAATATCGAAGATGCGGTGAAAGCCGAGCGGCATATAGAGCAGGCGAAATCCGTGCAATGCGATGAACAAGACGCGGAAGCGGTCCGTGCCGCCCGCCCATCATGGCAGCTGTAAGGTGGGATGGATGGTGGCGCTGTTGTATGAGTTGTCCATTTTGCTTTACATCGCTTCGATCCTATTCTATTTCATCGATTTTTTGCAACAAAACCGGAAGGCGAACGACATCGCCTTCTGGTTGCTTTCTATTGTGTGGCTTTTGCAGACAGTGACGTTTGTTTCTCGCATCATGGAGACGAAGCGCTTTCCGATTTTAACGATGTCGGAAGGGCTTTATTTTTACGCTTGGCTGCTCATTACGCTGTCGCTCGTCATCAATCGGCTGCTGCGCGTCGATTTCATCGTCTTTTTTACGAACGTGCTTGCTTTTTTTATTTTGGCCATTCATACGTTTGCACCGTCTTCGCAGTCGCCGGCTGTTGCGGAGCGGCTCGTCTCGGAGCTGCTGGCCATCCACATCACCCTTTCGCTCGGAGCGTATGCGGCGTTTACGCTGTCGTTTCTGTTTTCGGTGCTTTACATGTTGCAGTACAGTTTGCTGAAAAAGAAAAAGTGGGGGGCGCGCCTTTGGCGCATGGCGGATTTGTCGCGGCTTGATTTTTTGTCGTATGTTTTAAATGCGCTCGGCTTGCCTATGTTGTTATTAGGGCTCATTCTTGGCGTGATTTGGGCGTACATTCAAATCGACCATTTCCATTGGTATGATGCGAAAGTGCTCGGGTCGTTTGTCGTTCTTCTCGTCTATGGCGTCTATTTTTACAAGCGAGCCGTCCGGCAGATGCAAGGGAAGGCGATCGCGCTATGGAATATCGGTTCGTTTTTATTTTTGCTTGTCAACTTTTTCTTGTTTGGCAGTTTGTCAAAATTTCATTTTTGGTATTCGTAATCGAGGTGAAACGAGATGCGGAACATTGTCGTTGGCTCGCGGCGCAGCAAGCTTGCCTTGACCCAGACGAAGTGGGTGATCAACGAATTGAAACAGCTTGGGGCGCCGTTTACGTTTGAAGTGAAAGAAATCGTCACGAAAGGAGATCGGGTGCTTGATGTTACGCTCTCGAAAGTCGGGGGCAAAGGGTTGTTTGTGAAAGAGATTGAGCATGAATTGCTCGCCGGCGGCATCGATATGGCGGTCCATAGCATGAAAGATATGCCGGCTGTGCTGCCCGAAGGTTTAGTGATCGGTGCGGTTCCGCGCCGCGAAGATGCACGCGATGTGCTTGTCAGCAAAGGAAACCGGATGCTCTCCGACTTGCCGCCTGGGTCGGTCATTGGCACGAGCAGCTTGCGCCGTTCAGCGCAGCTGCTTGCCTATCGCCCGGATTTGACGATCAAATGGATTCGCGGCAATATTGACACAAGGTTGGCGAAGCTCGAAAGCGAAGAGTACGATGCGATCGTGCTGGCGGCGGCGGGTCTTGCGCGCATGGGTTGGGGCGATGACGTCATCAGCGACTATCTTCCTTTTGATGTCTGTGTTCCGGCGGTCGGCCAAGGGGCGCTGGCGGTCGAATGCCGGGAGGATGATGACGAATTGCGCCAATGGCTCAGCCGGTTAAACGACGAGCAAACCGAGCGGGCTGTTCGGGCGGAGCGCGCCTTTTTGCAGCAAATGGAAGGAGGCTGTCAAGTGCCGATTGCCGGCTACGCGGAAGTGAAGGAGGGGACGGTGCGTCTTACCGCGCTTGTCGCCTCCCCGGATGGCAAAGAAATGTATAAAGAAATCGTCACTGGCGCCGATCCGGAAGCGGTCGGCCGACAGGCGGCTGCCATCTTGAGCGAACAAGGGGCAAAAGCGCTGATCGAGCGGGTGAAAAAGGAGCTGGGCGACTGATGGCCAATCGCGCCCTAGCCGGCAAGACGGTACTTGTCACTCGTGACAAAAGGCAGGCGGCATCGTTTTCCGCCAAGCTGCGCGCCGTTGGCGCCGTGCCGATCGAAATCCCGCTCATAGCCATCCGCCCGGCGGCTGCGCCGGAAGCCATCGCCGCGCTCGCCGGACGGCTCGGGGAATACCGCTGGCTCGTGTTGACGAGCGTGAACGCGGTCCGCTTCTTTTTTCCGCACGTTTCGTTGCCGCGGCCGCTGCCGAATGTCGCCGTCGTCGGGCGGAAGACGGCGGCCGCGCTCGTTGAGTACGGTGTTTCACCGGCGCTCGTACCGGATGATTTCACCGCTGAACGGCTTGCCGCCATGCTTGCACCGCGCGTAAAACAAGGCGACCGGGTGCTGTTTGTCAAAGGTGATTTGGCAAGCCCGACGCTGCCTGAGGCGTTAAGGAAGGCAGGCGCAGCGGTCGATGAGTTTACGGTTTATCAAACGGTGCCAGACCTAAGCGGTCGAGAACCATTGTTGGCGTTGCTGCGCGAACGGAAACTAGATGCGATTACGTTGATGAGCCCATCGGCGGTTCATAGCCTTGCCCGCCTTCTTGGCGAGGAAGCGTCCGCGCTTCTCTCCGGCGTCGCTGTCGCCTGCATCGGGCCGGTGACAAAAAAGGCGGCGGAGCGGGAAGGAATCACCGTACATATTTGTCCAGCTGATTACACGACGGATGGTATAATCAAAGCGATGGAACAATATTTTTCCATGGAGGGACGATGAATGGCACTGTCATTTGACCGCCATCGCCGTTTGCGGCAAACGGCTGCGATTCGGGCGATGGTGCGTGAGACGCATCTTCGCGTCGAGGATCTCATTTATCCGCTGTTTGTGGTCGAGGGAAGCGGCATTAAGCGGGAAGTGCCGTCGATGCCAGGGGTTTACCATTTATCGCTTGACCGTTTATCTGAGGAAGTGGACGACATCGCCAAGCTTGGCATTCCCGCCGTCATGGTGTTTGGCGTGCCAAATGAAAAAGATGAAGTCGGTTCGCAGGCGTATTGCGAAACAGGGATTGTTCAGCGGGCGATCCGCCAAATCAAAGCTGAACACAAAGGTCTAGTCGTCATTGCGGATACGTGTTTATGTGAATATACGAGCCACGGCCATTGCGGCGTCGTCGAAAACGAGCGCGTGCTGAACGACCCGTCGCTCGAGCTCCTCACCAAAACGGCGGTGAGCCAAGCGCAAGCCGGCGCCGACATCATCGCGCCGTCGAACATGATGGACGGCTTTGTCGCCGCCATTCGCCGTGGGCTTGATGAAGCAGGGTTTGAGTATGTTCCGATCATGTCGTATGCAATCAAATACGCTTCGGCGTTTTACGGCCCGTTCCGTGATGCCGCCGACAGCGCGCCGCAGTTTGGCGACCGGAAGACGTACCAAATGGATCCGGCCAACCGCCTTGAGGCGTTTCGCGAGGCGGAGTCGGATGTCAAAGAAGGCGCTGATTTCTTGATGGTGAAGCCAGCGCTTGCCTACATGGATATTATCCGCGACGTCAAAAACCGTTTTCCGCTTCCGCTTGTCGCCTATAACGTGAGCGGCGAGTATGCGATGGTCAAAGCGGCGGCGCAAAACGGCTGGATCGATGAGAAGTCGGTCGTCATGGAAATGTTGACAGGGATGAAACGGGCGGGCGCGGATTTGATCATTACGTATTTTGCCAAAGATGTCGCCCGCTGGCTGGCTGAATAGAGAGGAGGGCGGAAGCATGCGAAGCTACGAACGGTCAAAAACCGCTTACGAAGAAGCGGTGAAATTGATGCCGGGCGGGGTGAACAGCCCGGTGCGCGCCTTCAAGTCGGTCGGGATGACGCCGATTTTCATGGCGCGCGGCCAAGGAGCGAAAATTTACGATATTGACGGCAATGAGTACATTGATTACGTACTGTCATGGGGTCCGCTCATTTTAGGGCATGCCAACCCGCAGGTCGTGGAAGCGTTGAAGCGCGTGGCGGAACAAGGCACAAGCTTTGGCGCTCCGACATTGCTTGAAAATGAGCTCGCCAAGCTCGTGATTGAGCGGGTGCCGTCGGTGGAAATCGTGCGGATGGTCAATTCCGGTACGGAGGCGACGATGAGCGCCCTCCGCTTAGCGCGCGGCTACACGAAGCGCAACAAAATCATGAAATTCGAAGGCAGCTACCACGGCCACGGCGATTCGCTGCTCATTAAAGCCGGCTCCGGCGTGGCGACGCTCGGCCTGCCGGACAGCCCGGGCGTGCCGGAATCGGTCGCCCAGCATACCATCACGGTGCCGTACAACGATTTGGACAGCGTCCGCTATGCGTTTGAGCGGTTTGGCGAAGACATCGCCGCGGTGATCGTCGAACCGGTCGCCGGCAATATGGGCGTCGTTCCACCAGTGCCTGGCTTTTTGGAAGGGCTGCGCGAGGTGACGAAACAATACGGAGCCTTATTGATTTTCGACGAGGTCATGACCGGGTTCCGCGTCGATTACCACTGCGCCCAAGGGTATTATGGCATTGAGCCGGATTTGACGTGCCTTGGCAAAGTGATCGGCGGCGGCTTGCCGGTCGGGGCGTACGGGGGCAAAGCCGAGATCATGGAGCTTGTCGCGCCGAGCGGGCCGGTGTACCAAGCCGGCACGCTCTCCGGCAATCCGCTCGCCATGACGGCCGGGTACGAGACGCTCCGCCAGCTGACGCCGGAAACGTACGAAGAGCTTGGCCGCAAAGCGGCGCGCCTTGCGGATGGGCTTCATCAGGCAGCAGAGAAATACGACATCCCGCATACGATCAACCGCGCTGGGTCGATGATCGGCTTTTTCTTCACGAACGAGCCGGTGGTCAACTACGAGACAGCGAAAACGTCCGACTTGGAGCTGTTTGCCGCCTATTATCGGGAAATGGCGAATGAAGGCATTTTCCTGCCGCCGTCGCAATTTGAAGGGCTGTTTTTGTCGACGGCGCACAGTGATGATGATATTGAATATACGATTGCCGCTGCTGAGCGGGTGTTTGCCCGTCTGCGCGGATAAGGAAAGGGGCTGCCGACCGTCGGCAGCCCAATTTTTTATCATACCGCCTCGTTTCCGTTCATACAATGGATAATGTCATAGAAACCATTTGCCGAAGGGACGGAAGGAGGAGGCCCGGTTGGAGCAATCGTATTTGCGTTTTTCATTGGAAGAATCGGTCTGGTTTAAAAGAGGACAGGAAGTCGCCGAGTTTTTATCCATTTCTCTTGATCCGGTCATTTCCGTCGATGAGTACGACCAATATATTACGATCCGCGGCGCGCTTGAGTTGAGCGGCGAATTCCGCCAAGCGGGCGAAGGGCAGGCTGAAGCGGATGACGACGTGTTTGAGCTGGCTGGTTATCGGTTCATTCAGCACATTTCGGTGCGCGAAGACGGGATCAGCGAACTGTCGCACCGCTTTCCAATCGATATTACGATTCCAAAAAACCGCATTCGTTCCCTTGAGGATGTGTACGTGACGGTTGAATCGTTTGATTATGATTTGGATGAAAACGGAAGATTGCTGATCACTGCCGACATTTCGATCAGCGGCATCAGTGAAGCGCCGCTTGACGATGATTTGCCGGACGATGAGGAGGACGATGAGCCGCTGTTTGCCCCGTTTGAATCAATCGCCCGCAAGGAAGCGGCCGGTGAGGAAGCGTTTGCTTCCGTGGATGATCTCACCGATGAGGCGGATGAACAGCCGGCTTTTGCCGCCGACGAAACGACGGTTTCCGCCATGGAGCCGGCCGCCATGCGTCATGAAGAAACGGAGGCTGAGGAAGAAGAGGAGGCCAAAGAGCCGTTTTTGCCGCTTGAGACGGAAACGAAGGCGGTCAGCGCACAGACGGAGGAAGACATCGCTTCGCTGCTGCCGCCAACTGAGGCGAAGGTATCGATCGGGGCGGCGAAAAAGGCGGTTGAGGAAGAAGAAGAAACGAAAACAAAAAGCGAAAATGCGCTTTACTTGACGAAACTGTTTGCGAAAAGCGAGGAGGAAGAGTTTACGAAACTGAAAATTTGCATCGTCCAGCAAGGAGATTCATTGGACAAGATTGCCGAACGGTATGATGTGACCGTCTCACAGCTTTTGCGCGCCAATGATTTGGAAAGCCCAGATGACGTGCACGAGGGGCAGCTGCTGTATATTCCGGCCATGGCGGGAAGCCGTCCTTTCTCATGAAAGGGACGCTTTCCGTTTCTTTTGCGGATAAGGGGGCGTAACGATGACCTCACAGTCTGACCGATATGATGCTGTGCTCGCCCAGTACGGTCTTCGTCCAGTGCGCATGGAGCAGCGAGGCAAAGCCGTCAAGGTATACACGAACCGCGGCGTTTTCGCTTTAAAGCCGCTTGAAAGCGAGCAAGAAGCCGCCGCCGTTTGGCAGTCTCTTCAGCATGGCGGCCCCCGTTGTCTCCCGCTTTACCTGACGCGGCGGCGGTCGCTGTTTGCCACAGAAGGCGGCCGTCTTTATTATTTGCAAGCATGGCATGACGGCGAATCAAAGGTGGAGAAGGATGCGGTGGACGCCTTTTTTCGCGAGCTCGCCCGCCTCCATCGCGCCACCGTCCGTACGATCGAGGTGAGTGAGGAAGAGGCGGCGGCGTACCGAAAGCAAAAAAAGGACGAATGGCAACGGGCGCGGATGGTTTGGGAAGAACGGATTGAGCGGTACGAAGCGGCGTGGTACGTGTCTCCGTTTCAGCTCCAATGCTGCACCTATTTTCATGAGGTGATGCGCGCGTACTCGTTCGCTGAAGAACGGCTCGATGTGTGGGAAGAGACGCTCAAAGAGACGAAGCAATGGCGCATCGCCTGGGTGCACGGCAAAGCGCGCCTCTCCCACTATATCCCGCCGTATTGGATCAGTTGGGAGCGGGCGCATTGGAATTCGCCGCTCTTTGATGTGATCGCCGCGCTCCGTTTTCACGTACAGACAATGCCGCCGCTTGGGCGCGAGTGGCTTGAAGGGATGGGGGAGTACGAGAAGGAGCTGCCGCTGTCCGACGGGGAGCGGGCGTTTTTATACAGCCATTTGGCGGAGCCGCGTGGGTTTGTCCGCTGTTTGGAGCGGTATGAGGCCGCTTCGCGGAACGAGCGGAACGAACGGGAATATGTGGCCGCGTTGCAGCGTCGTTATTTGGCGTTCAAAAATATGGAGGCGCTCGTTATGCACCTTGTCCAACGCGACGCCGCGCGGCAGCAGGAAGAAGCGGTGGACAACGAACCGCCGGCGGATGAAAGCAGCAATGGTTAAATCGATTTTGAATCCAGCCCAAACAAAATGGCGTCCCACTAAATCCATTCCAGATGGAGCGCCACGGCAATGAAAACGAAGATGGCCAATAAAATGACATCAAACGTCGTTGGCAGAAAAATAGTGCGGATCGCTTGAAAAATGGTGAGCGGGATGATCACTTGGGCGCAGACGGCGCGCACTTGCCGAAGCCACGGCGGCCACGAATACGGGTTGAATCGCCGCATCGACATTCCCTCCTTCTCCGGTTTACTATACAATATGAAACGTGCGGTGGTTTGTCACCAAATGCACACGGATGGAATAAATAAATAAAAACTTGGCAAAGATGATGGACAATGGTAGTATAATAATCGAACAATGATGACAAAAGCGAAGACGGGGAAGAGTACAGCGGTCCGCGCCTGCAGAGAGGGAAATCAGAAGCTGCGAGATTTCCTAGGATGACGGCTGCTGGAAGGTCGCCCTTGAGCTGCTTCTTTGAAAGGCGCTGCTGCCGAGTAGAGGAAGCCGGCATCATGCCGTTATGCCAATGAAGCGCTTAAGCCTTTGGGCTTAAGAAAAAAGGTGGTACCGCGAAAGCAGCTCCTTTCGTCCTTTTGGGATGAAAGGGGCTTTTTTGCTTGCCGGCTGCGCGGCATTGCTCAATGGGAAGCCGCCGTCGGCCGCATTGTCCATCATGTTGAAGGAGGGAAATGAAACATGGCACAGCACGAAGTGTCGATGCCGCCCAAATACGACCACCGCGCGGTCGAAGCGGGGCGCTACGAATGGTGGCTGAAAGGAAAATTTTTTGAAGCGACCGGTGATCCGAACAAACGACCGTTTACGATCGTCATTCCACCGCCCAACGTCACCGGCAAACTGCATCTGGGGCACGCGTGGGATACGACGCTGCAAGACATCATTACGCGCATGAAGCGGATGCAAGGGTATGACGTTTTGTGGCTTCCGGGAATGGATCACGCCGGCATCGCCACCCAGGCGAAAGTGGAAGAGAAGCTGCGCCAGCAAGGGCTGTCGCGCTACGATTTAGGCCGGGAAAAATTTTTAGAAGAAACGTGGAAGTGGAAGGAAGAATACGCCGGCCATATTCGCAGCCAATGGGCGAAGTTGGGGCTTGGCCTCGATTACACGCGCGAGCGGTTCACACTCGATGAAGGGCTCTCAAAAGCGGTGCGCGAAGTGTTCGTCTCGCTCTACCGGAAAGGGCTTATTTACCGCGGCGAGTACATCATCAACTGGGACCCGGTGACGAAAACCGCTTTGTCGGACATTGAGGTTGTTTATAAAGAAGTGAAAGGCGCGCTCTACCATTTGCGCTATCCGCTCGCCGACGGCTCCGGCTGCATTGAAGTGGCGACGACCCGTCCGGAAACGATGCTCGGCGATACGGCGGTCGCTGTGCACCCCGATGACGAGCGGTACAAGCACTTGATCGGCAAAATGGTGAAACTGCCGATCGTTGGCCGCGAAATTCCGATCATTGCCGACGAATATGTCGATATGGAGTTCGGCTCCGGAGCGGTCAAAATTACGCCGGCGCACGACCCGAACGACTTTGAAATCGGCAATCGCCACAACTTGCCGCGCATTCTCGTCATGAACGAAGACGGCACGATGAACGAAAACGCCATGCAATACCAGGGGCTTGACCGGTTTGAATGCCGGAAGCAGATCGTCCGCGATTTGCAAGAGCAAGGCGTTTTGTTCAAAATCGAAGAGCACGTGCACTCCGTCGGTCATAGCGAGCGGAGCGGCGCGGTCGTTGAGCCGTATTTGTCGACGCAATGGTTTGTGAAAATGAAGCCGCTCGCCGAAGCCGCCATCAAGCTGCAGCAAACGGACGGCAAAGTGCAGTTCGTGCCGGAGCGGTTTGAGAAAACGTATTTGCATTGGCTTGAGAACATCCGCGACTGGTGCATTTCACGCCAGCTTTGGTGGGGGCACCGGATTCCGGCATGGTACCATAAAGAAACAGGCGAAATTTACGTCGACCATGAACCGCCAGCGGACATTGAAAATTGGGAACAAGACCCGGATGTGCTTGATACATGGTTCAGTTCGGCGCTTTGGCCGTTCTCGACAATGGGATGGCCGGATGTGGAATCGCCGGATTACAAGCGCTACTACCCGACCGATGTGCTTGTCACCGGCTATGACATCATTTTCTTCTGGGTGTCGCGCATGATTTTCCAAGGGCTTGAATTCACCGGAAAGCGTCCGTTCAAAGACGTGCTCATCCACGGCCTCGTCCGCGACGCCCAAGGGCGGAAAATGAGCAAATCGCTCGGCAACGGCGTCGATCCGATGGATGTGATCGACCAGTACGGCGCCGATGCGCTCCGCTATTTCTTGGCGACCGGCAGCTCGCCGGGGCAAGACTTGCGCTTCAGCACCGAAAAAGTCGAAGCGACGTGGAATTTTGCCAACAAAATTTGGAACGCCTCGCGCTTTGCCTTGATGAACATGGGCGGCATGACGTACGAGGAGCTTGATTTGAGCGGCGAAAAAACGGTCGCCGACCATTGGATTTTAACGCGTCTCAACGAAACGATCGATACGGTGACGAAGCTCGCTGAGAAATACGAATTCGGCGAAGCGGGGCGTACGCTGTACAACTTTATTTGGGACGACTTGTGCGACTGGTATATCGAAATGGCAAAGCTGCCGCTGTACGGTGATGACGAGGCGGCGAAAAAGACGACACGTTCGGTGTTGGCGTATGTGCTCGACAACACGATGCGCCTGCTTCACCCGTTCATGCCGTTCATTACCGAGGAAATTTGGCAAAACTTGCCGCATGAAGGCGAATCGATCACCGTCGCTCCGTGGCCGCAAGTGCGCCCTGAGCTGTCGAACGAAGAAGCCGCGGAAGAAATGCGGATGCTCGTCGACATCATCCGCGCCGTCCGCAACGTCCGCGCCGAAGTGAACACGCCGCCGAGCAAGCCGATTGCGCTCTATATTAAGGTGAAAGATGAACAAGTGCGGGCGGCGCTCATGAAAAACCGCGCCTATCTTGAGCGGTTCTGCAACCCGAGCGAGCTCTTGATCAATACAAACGTTCCCGCGCCGGACAAAGCGATGACGGCGGTCGTCACCGGCGCCGAGCTCATCATGCCGCTTGAAGGATTGATCAATATTGAGGAGGAAATTAAGCGGCTTGAAAAAGAGCTTGACAAATGGAACAAAGAAGTCGAGCGCGTCGAAAAGAAACTGGCGAACGAAGGATTTTTGGCGAAAGCGCCGGCTCATGTCGTCGAAGAAGAGCGGCGCAAGCGGCAAGATTACATGGAAAAACGCGAAGCCGTCAAGGCGCGCCTCGCCGAGCTCAAACGGTAGACAAACGATCTAGCTGTTGATTATGATGAAGACGAATCCGCTTTCCTGTGGATTCGTCTTTTTCGATGGATCATGATGGAAGGTTGGCGTATTCTGAGAAGAGGTTTGTTGTCAACATATACTCGCTTTCACCAGGCTTCTCGATGTGTGGCGCATCTGTCGCATGAAGCCGGCAGGGGGCGGCAAGACACCAATGGAAAAAGGAGGATGATGGACATGGTTCGAACGTATGAAGAAGCGGTCGCTTGGATTCACGGGCGGCTGCGGCTTGGCATAAAACCGGGATTGAAACGGATGGAATGGATGATGGAAAAACTTGGCCACCCGGAACGCCGCGTCCGCGCCGTCCATATCGGGGGAACGAACGGCAAAGGGTCAACGGTCGCCTATTTGCGCTCCATTTTGCAGGCGGCGGGCTATTCGGTCGGCACGTTCACCTCGCCGTATGTCGAGCAGTTTAACGAACGAATCAGCATAAACGGCCAACCGATTCGCGATGAAGAGATCGTAGAGCTCGTGCAAACGATCAAACCGCTTGCGGACGAATTGGAACAGACGGAACTTGGCGGACCGACCGAGTTTGAAGTGATCACGGCGATGATGTTGTATTATTTCGGCAAACAAAACATCCAAGACATCGTGCTCATTGAAGTCGGGCTCGGCGGCCGCTTGGACTCAACCAACATCATTTATCCGCTCCTTTCCGTCATTACGAACGTCAGCTACGATCATATGAACATCTTAGGCGATACGCTCGATCAGATCGCCGCGGAAAAAGCGGGGATCATTAAATCAGGGATTCCGCTTGTGACAGCGGTCAACGAGCCCGAGGCGTGGGATGTGATCGCCAAGACGGCGGCGGAGCGGAAAGCGAAAACATATCGTCTCGGCGTCGATTTCACCGTTTCCGACCGGCAGGCGACGGTGGAAGGGGAGCAGTTTTCGCTTGTCACGCCGTTTGCCGAATATCGCGATTTGCGCATTCAAATGCCCGGCGCCCATCAAGTCGAAAACGCGGCGGTGGCAGTGATGGCGGCCGAACTATTGCGCCTTGGCTATTCGTTTTTGATCGATCCGGAGCATATCGCTGATGGGCTGGCCACAGCCTCCTGGCCCGGCCGGTTTGAGCAGGTGAGCGGCAACCCGCTGATCATCCTTGACGGCGCCCATAACGAAGCCGGCATCCGCGCCCTTGTCGAGACGGTGCGCGCTCATTATCCCGGCAAACGCGTCCATGTTTTGTTCGCCGCGCTGGCGGACAAGCCGCTGGAGCGGATGATTCGGCAGCTTGATGAGCTTGCAGATACGATCACGTTTACCACGTTTGACTTTCCGCGCGCGGCAGCGGCGGAACAGTTGGCGGACCTTTCGTCCCATCCGCAGAAAGCGGTGACAGGTGATTGGATCGGCTGGATCGGTGAAAAGAAAAACCAAATGGGGAGCGATGAGTTGATGCTCATTACAGGATCGCTTTACTTTATATCTGAAGTGCGAAAACGTTTAAAAAAATAATGCCAAGCGATGAAAAGGATTGATATAATGGAAGAAAGATAGTTCTTTTGGCGCGGGAGGGGAGGCGCATGAAGCGGTGGTGCGGCTGGCTTTTATGGGGAATGTTGTTTTGGCTGATGGCAAGCCTATGGCCGATGAAAGCAGGTGTTGTGTATGCCGATCAAACAGAGGGGGCCATTACGTTCGTTTCGGATGAGAAGATTGAGGGATGGGCGACCGCACCAGGGAGCGGCAACGGGCAAGGGAACAGCATTCGCTACTTTATGATTCGCATTCAGCCGAAGGAACAAAGCGGTACGGCAGTCAGCTACCGAGCCGAAGCGGTGGAAACGCCGGCGGACCGAAACGGTGAGAAAAAGTATACGTTTTCGCTTGATATGCGCGAGAAGTGGCCGTCGGCTCCGGGAACGAGGGCGACTTACCAAATCACCGTCGATGCGTATCGCGTGTTAGGAAATGGAAAAGAGGATGTGTATTTTTCATTTCCACAGATGCCTTATCTATATACGAGGCAAATGGAGGCGAGCACGGCGAAATTGGATTTTTCCCTTGCGTTTTCACAGCCGGAATACGCTAAGCCGCCGAACGGCGATGCCCAAGGCCGGCTCGATGTGACGCTCATTCCACAAGGGGCCGTTTCGTCGCCCGTCCGTCCGCCGATCGATGTTGTGTTTGTCATGGACGTGTCGGGGTCGATGACGGCAATGAAGCTGCAAAGCGCCAAATCTGCTCTGCAAGCGGCGGTCAACTACTTTAAGTCCAATTACAACCAAAATGACCGCTTTGCTCTTATTCCGTTTTCCGATGGAGTGCGGGAAGCAAGTGTGGTTCCGTTTGGGAAGTACTCGAATGTTGCAAGTCAGCTTGATGCCATTCTCAATACCGGCAACAGCTTGACCGCCGGCGGCGGAACGAACTATTCGGCTGCTTTGTCTCTTGCTAAATCGTATTTCACGGATCCAACGAGGAAAAAGTATATCATTTTCTTAACGGATGGCATGCCGACGGTGTTGAATGCAGTCGATACGATTACGTATCGGGAGGTCAAGCAGAATTTTTGGGGTGGATATTCCTATACAGGGAATAGAGTAACCGATTCTCTTTCGGTCACATACGAATTGTACAGCGATGGACGGACTGCCGGTATCCGTTTTACCGACAACAAAGGATATTCTCGCCGATTTTACAGCGACGGCCAAGATTATGTTAATGGATGGCGGGTGTCTTGGGATAACGGCTATTCGTTCACTTACAGCAGCATTGAAGGAAAAATCCGAGCCGATGCCACAGCGGTGGCAAAAACGCTCGGGATGAACAATATCACCCTTTACTCAATCGGCTTCGGCGACAATGATGAAGTCGATATGGACTATTTACGGTCGCTTTCAGCGACTGCCGGCGGCGAGGCGCGGCAAGGAACGACGCAAAATTTGACCGCTTTGTTCCAACAGTTTTCCCAGCTTGCCACCACGCCAGCGATCACAGGAACGATCCGCATCCCGCTTTCGTCGTTTGGCGGTAATGTCGCCGTTGCGGAAAACGGCCAAGTATGGCTGGATGAAAACAAGCAAAACGCGTA
This sequence comes from Geobacillus sp. CCR, assembly GCF_052906625.1. Classification (NCBI taxonomy): domain Bacteria; kingdom Bacillati; phylum Bacillota; class Bacilli; order Caryophanales; family Anoxybacillaceae; genus Geobacillus; species Geobacillus sp. CCR. Next base: position 49,989 of record NZ_JBREBQ010000013.1, read on the forward strand.
TATTTCGTTTTCCATCCCATACCAAGTTGGTCAAGGCACTCCGGCGCCGGTGACGATTCCGATTCCCGTGTCATTTAAAGCAAAAGGGACATATACGTTCACTGCTGAACTGACGTATCGCGATGTGTATGGCCAACCACAGCCGGCTGTGACGAAAACGGTGACCGTCACGGTCAAAGACGAAGCGCCGCCGTCGTTTACTGGAACGGTGAAGCTGCAAGGGCTGACCAATGATGTCACAAGCTTAATCAAACGGGGGGCAACCGATGGCGACGACAACCGCTTCCGGGCCACGTATTCGTTGTCGCTTGTCGGGTATGTCGGCAATGCGACCGGGACGATCAGCAATGTGAGCATTGTCCAAGAACTGCCCGATGGCATCTCCGTTGTTCCCGATGACAAAGTCACAACCTATGTGGAGAATGGCAAGCGTTATGCCAAATGGTCTTTCACCAATCAAACGTTCGACTACAGCCAGCTCAACAAACTGACGCTCTCGGCGCAATGGGTGATGCAGGCTGATTTTGCCATGAACAGTGTTCAATTGCCGCCAGCTTTGGTGACATTCACCGACAGCCGTTATGGTACCAAAACATCGACGCTCTCTCCGCCGGCGGAACGAATCGGTATGAAAGTTCGCCTGGATGATTTCCCAAACTTTTACTATGAGGGTGATCAGAATGGTCTTGTAAACAAGTGGCAATTCACTTCTGCTTCATCTACCATTGTTGGGACAACCAAACACCCGAATTCATATGGATTGTTGCCGTTGCCTGTCAAAGCGATGCAGTATGACCCAAATGATGACGGCGTGCTGCTTGTCACGTACAGCAACGGCCGGACGGTGCGCGTCGCCTTGAAACCGCAGCTGTCGATCATAACGGAAAGCGGTGTGGCGGAAAGCGGCGCTGTGATCACGGAAGCACCGACTGTCAAAATGGTGGGGCTTGTCGCTGGCGAAGGGGTGAAGTACGAGTACCAAGTCGTACGAAATGGCGTGGTTTCAGACTGGCAGCCGCTCGCTTCGCCGTATATGATTTCCATTTCCGATGACGGTGAGTATACTGTCGCGGTGCGTTCGGCTGGGGGGCTGACGCGCGGTGACGGAACGACGAAGGTAGCGTTCCGTTATAAGAAATTAATCCGCCACTTAGTGCTTGGCGATTACGACCCGACGATGAATGTCGGAGATACGCAGGAGATTTCAGTGACGATCGTTCCGAGCGATGCGACGAACAAAACGCTTGCGTGGACATCAAGCGACCCGAGTGTCGCATCCGTAGATCAAAACGGCATGGTGACAGCGCGAAAGCCTGGACCGGTGACGATCACCGTCCGCGCGACAGACGGAGGAAATGCGTCAGAGACGGCAACGATTCGTGTGATTGATCCGTACGTACCGCTTACAGGCATGGCGTTCCGCAATCCAATTCTATACATGAATGTCGGCGATCCACTCGTCGAAGTGGCGCCAGAACTCCGTTTCATTCCGGAAAATGCAACGGACAACAAGGCGCTTCGCTCTGTTGTAACGTCTGACGATCGGTTTGTCAAAGTGGTTCAAGAAAATGGGAAATGGTATTTGCAAGCGGTTGATGTCGGATATGCCACCATCACGGCGACAGCCGAGGTGAAAGCGCTGGATGGCCGGGATATTCAAGCTGAGGCGACCGTCATTGTCCGATCGCCTTCCACCAACCAAAATGGCGGGAACGGCGGCAAATGGTAGCCATGAATAAAGCGCGGCCTCCCTTTCGGGAGCGCCGCTTTCCGTTTTGAATCAAAAATGCCTCCTTCATTCTACTTCCAATCGGTCGACCACGAGCGAAATGCGATTGACAAAAGGAAGTCCTGTCCCTTGTTCAACAAGCATTTCAGGACGATAGCGGACGACGAGGCGTGAGGATAACGGATCACTTCCTGGCGTAAACCGGTCCGGTTCTCCGTTTTCCCCATTGACTTGACCGCGGAATGCGTTGACGACAAGCCCATTGATGTCTGTGTCTGGAGCTGTTGCTCTGTTTCCGCGGGCGAACAACCCGCCTTCAATGTACAAATACGACCCGACAGCATAAATCGTCGCGCTGCTGTCTGTGTAAAAGTATCCTTTCAAATTCGGTGTCGGAATGGTTGGGTTATTGAATTCATTAATACGGGAAATATCGAGCGGACCTTTCGACAGCAACACAACACCTTTGTTGTTTAGCGCCCGTTCGATCCGGCTTTGGTAAATTTTCGTGCTCCCGGTGACGTAGATGCTTGCGTCAAGCCGCAAGTTGCCTGTCAAAGTTAAATCACCGAGGACGATAAAATTTCCGCGTACGCTGACAAATGTACTGGGATTTGTCGGCCCATCAAGGCGAAGATCGCCGTTGACAATGAGCCATTGGTTGACTCCGCTGTTCTGAATATCGACATCTCCTCTCAAAACGCTGTTTCCATCGAGGTAGAGCGGTTTGGTTTTGGACTGCTCTTTGATCACTTCTTCAAGCGTTTTACGTGGATCGTTTGGATCCGGTTGATTCGATTGGATCGAGGTCCATTGATTGGACAACTCTGCCACTAACGTGTGAAGTTGGCTATTTTTGTCCCCGGCTTCTTGAATGGATTCCATTCGCTCAATGTAATCGGATGACGGGGGCAAAATTCCCGATGCTTGCAACAGTTTGTCGGCCACAGTAAGGTCAAAATCGACATCGATAAAATCTTCGTTTTCTTGCCTGATGGTTGGCGCCGGTTCTGGCACATCCGTCGGCCAACGAGGCGCCCAATTGGTCTTCATGCGAAAACGGCCTTGTGATGCTTCCCAGCAACCGGTCGTTTGCCCGCATGCATTCAATTGTCCGTCGTTTGTATACCAAATCGAGGAAGAGGATAAAAGCGGCATGCCGGCGTTAGACGAATTGACGGTCAGCTGTCCGTTTGCCTTCACATAGTTGGTCGCGTTGCTGGCATAGGCGTTTTGCCCTGTGTATACATTCCCGTTTTCGACATAAACCCCGCCGTTGAGGACCACTGTTTCCTTTGAGCCAAGCGCATATTTCAAAAAGCTTGGCGTATTGGTCACAAAGACGAGCCGCTTGACGGTTCGCGTCCGATGGCCGTCCGTAAACGGTTTGGACAAATTGAGCGCGCGGAGGAACACTTTGTTCGTCGGAATGTTGTACAAGCGATAGGACACGTCTTCCACCTCCACGCCGTAGCGCGCTTTCAGCTTGCCGGCGATCGTCTCCGGGCTGGGGGTGTCCTCGTTAATACCGAGAAAGGCATCCCATTGACTAGGGGTGAAAATGTCATGGTGAACAAAAAAATCATCGTCTGAAATCTCAGCTTTAAGCTCAGCAATTGCTTCATTAAGGGCTGTTTTGGCTTCGTGAAACGATTCGATGTTCTCGACGCGCACCGTGGTAAATCGCGCTTGCTGGACGGCGACTGTAAAAATCGTCAAGCCGAGCAAAAAAAAGAGGGTGATCATGAGCATCGTCGTCACCAAACTGTAGCCAGCGGCGTTCAAGCGCAGTCGGTTCATCGCAGCCCCTCCCTTCGCAGACAAAGTTTTGGAATGCAATACTTAAAAACCAAATTCCGTTGTCAATGTAAACGGCGGCACATACAGCCAACCACTCGGGTCGGCGTGTCGACGGTCGGAGACAATGAGACGGATCGTCATGACGCCGCTGCGGCACAGGTTTCCTTCTTTTCGTGCGCAACGGAATGAAAACGATGAAGAGTCGCCCAGCAAAAAGCGGGAAGAGGTGATCGTTTCGCCATTGATCGTGAGCGCGCCGTCTTGGATGGACATCGTCATCCGCTCGATGCTTTCCGGCTTTTTCTCTTCACGGGAGACAAGCCCGGTGTCCGCATCGGCTTTGAATTCTTGGTTTTTCACAAAGGTGACGGCCGTTAACGGCGTGTTTTCCTCTTGACTTTCCATTCCATCTGGAGAGAGCGTGTACAGCTCGTTCATTATTCGGGCCATGGTGTAGTCCGCTTCGCTGCGCAAGTCGTTTTCGATGCCGATGCGCTCGTAGGCGCGAATGCCGGTTAAAAACACCGTGTAGATAGCGCCGATGATGAGCAAAGAAATGGAAACGGCGGCCAACAGCTCGATCATCGTCATGCCGGCTTCGCTTCTAGCGGATTGTTTCATCGGTGATCACCCCTTCGACCCACGCCGTCTCGTTCGTGCGCTCGCCCCAACGGACGGTGGTGTATAATTTGGTCATGTAGCCGCCGGCGTTTGATTCGGCTGCTTTTTCCGTTTCAGCGCGGATGCGCGCCTGCAGCGGCGCAGGCAAGGAAGCGAATTCCGACGATGAAGTGAATGCATCCCATGCCTCCTTGTCGTATCGGACAAGGTAAACGGAAGCTTCGTAACGGACATTGTTGATTTTCGGGGCGAACTGCGCTTCACATACCGTATGCAGTTGGCCAGATTCACCGGGAAAAAACAGCGCCGCCAACGATTCGTTGCCGCAATCGTCTTTTGTTAGCTCAAGAAACGGTGTTTGATGGTCTTCCATATACTCTTTTAGCCGGGAGAAATCTGCGTTTTTTTCAAAATAGACAGCGACGCCGCGGGCGACGTTGACGGCCACCGTCCGACCTTGGTTGTAAGACGTATGCATCATCGCATTCGTGAAAAAGTAAAACAAACCGATCGCGACGCCCGATAAAAGAGTGATGGCCAGCAACGTTTCGATCAACGTAAATCCTGCTTGACGACTAGGAAGAGGAAAATTGCTTCCCGCCATTTGTCATAACCTTCTTTCAAAATATGTAACTTTATTATACAATATTTTCGAGTCGAACCATGTAGAATTTTAGGATAAGAGAACGAGCAATGGCATATTTGGCGCGTTATTGCCAATGATACGCCGGGAAGGAACGGGTGGGCATGTGGAAAGAGGCGGTTGTTTACGTTGTTGCATTCATAGTGGCGCTGTTGGCTGTTTGGCTGCTGCCGCTTGGATTCAGCCGGGCCGGGGGCGCGGCGGTGGTGGCGGCTGCCTTTTTGGCTGCGGGGCTGGCGCAGTTGGCCGAATCGGTGATTCCGTTATGGCAAATCGCCCTGCTCGTCGGGCTTTTGCTGTTGGCGGGCTCGTATTTGCTTGTTCGTTGGTTCGGTCCGCTTCTTTACCGGTCGGTGGAGACGGAGGAAGCTGGGGAACGGAGAAAGGGAGGATGGAAAGGGAGTGGCGATCGGACGGCAGCGGGCGACAGGTACGGGACGATGGTCCAGAATGCAACGGAACATCTAGTCGATTCGGCCTGGCCGGCAGCTTTTGGACAAAACGGCGCTTCGAGGGAATTTCAAGGCGCTGACTCGGGTGGGGAGGCGTTGCGATCGCACGTGCAGGAAACCGGTAACACCGCTTCAGGAGCGTCGCCTGCAGAGTCGGAAGCAGCTTCGGGAGAGACGGAGCGGGCGCCGAAATCCAGCGAGGAGCCCTGGGAAGAACAGACTGCTTTCTTGCTTCGATCGATGGATGGCATAGAGGAAGCCGCTTCCGATCCCGGAGCGGATCAAACCGAGCCGGAGGAGCTGCTTTCGTTGGATTCGGCCGATGCGGAGCAAAAAATGCGCTCCGTGGACCGAGACGATGCCGAGCAAGAGGAGTTTTTCCCGTTGGATTCGGATCGTGTGGAGCTGGAGAAGTTGTCCGCCTTGGATTTGGATGCAGTAGAGCCGACCGCCATGACGGGTGACGGTGGCGGGCTGAATGTTGAGCCGGCGCGCCGTCTGCGCGATTGGCTCGATGAGCTGCCTGTCTCGATGACGCCAGACATCGAAGCGGCGGTGCTGCAGGCGGGAGCGGCCGCCAACGGCCGCGGCCTGTTGCAGGCGCTTGATCTCAGCCATGAAGAAGAGGAGGGGCAACTTTCCGCGTTCATGTCTTCTAGCTCGGCGGGCGTTTCTGCTGCAGAAAACGGGCTGCCTTCCGGCCAGGCAATGCCGCGTGAAGGGGCGCTTTTGGAAGAAGCAATGCCGGGTATTGTCGACTGTTCGCTGCCGGAAACGGACGAGGCTGCCGAACCGCCCCGTCAGGAGGACGCGATGAAAGCAGAGCCTGACAGGCAGGAAGGGCAACGAGCGGAGCATGGCTGGTCGGAAGGCGAACAATCAACCGAGCGCCGCGAGCCGGAAGAAGATGGGCAAACGGAAAGCCGGCGGGAGGAAGAGAGCGAACGGCCAGCGCGAATGATCGGTCCGGAAGTCGTGCAGGCGGTCGTTCTTGAATTGCGCCTCAACCGCCGTCGTTTGGACGCCGCCGATTACGAGCGCTGCATCCGCCGCTGTTTGGACGCTCCGCTTTCTGACCGCGACTATTACGTATTGGCCCGTTTGTTAATGGAACATTATGTAGTAGAACAACAGTACGGCAAGCTCGCAGCGTGGCTCGAGGAGCTCGCTGACCGTTTTCGCGCCTATCCGGCTGTGGCCGAAGAGTTGGCGCTTTGGCGGCAGTTTGCCGCAACACTAAACAGTTGGGGTGAACAAGATGAAAGCTAGCGCGCAAATCATTGGGCTGCCGATCATCAGCATTGCTGACGGTGCACAAATCGGCACGGTGAAAAGTTTGGTGATCAACCCGGACAAAGGGTCGATCGATTTTTTGACTGTGGAACAAGACGATGTGCAACTCAGTTTAAAGGCCATTCCGTTTAAAAAAGTCGTCGGCATAGGCGAGTTTGCCGTGACGGTAGAGCAAGGGCACGATGTAATTGACCTCTCGGAAATTCCGATCGCCAATCAGCTCGTCAATAAGCAAATCCGGATTAAAAATACGAAAGCCATCACGCGAAAAGGGCAGCTGCTCGGCGAAGCCCGCGAGTTTTTCGTCGATGAAGAGTCAGGGGATATTGTCGGCATCGCTCTTCAGCTCGAGAAAGGGGAAGCGGTGCTGCCGGCCTCGGAAGTGTTGACGTACGGCAAAGATATTTTGATCATCAACGACGGAGCGAACGAGTCGCTTCTTGATGACCCGGCGCAGTTGTTGAAGGCAGAGAGCATCGAGCCAACCGGCGGCATGGCGGAAGAGGACGTTTCCGCGCAAATGGAGGCGATGGCCGAAAGCGCGGAAAATGTTGAAGCGCTACAGTCGCTGAGGGAAAAACAAGTTGCGCTGTTAGCTGGAAAGCGGCTGACAAAAGATATTTATGATGCAGACGGCCGCCTGCTGTTTAAAGCGGGCACTTTGCTTGGCGAAGAGGATGTGCGCAAGGCGCAAGAGGCGGGGCCAAGCGTCATCGTCGATGTCTCGATGAATGTGGAGGCGTAATGGAGGAGGGTCGGCGGTGAAAAAGGCTGCCGCGTGGAAATTGTTTGTTGTCATGGCTGTTTGCACCGTTTATTTTATCGCTTTTTCGCATCTGGGCACCTTCGCCTATGATGTTTTGGCCCCGGATAACGCCCGCCTTGGCCCGGGCACGGCGGTCGGTCCGGTGTCACTCTCCGGCATGACGCCCGAAAGAGCCCGACAGGCGGTTGTCGAGCGGGTGAATGAGTGGCGGGCGACCGCTTCCATTTCTTTGCAGTACCAAGAAAAGCGCATTGACCTGCCGGCGGACGCGTTTGCGTTCCGTCTTGCCGAGAGCACGAAGCGGTTTGTCGACGGGAGGCGCACGCCGCTGTTTGTGATCGCTGATTTAGAAAAATGCCTCCAAGCGGCGGCAGCCATCGTTCCGCCGGCGGCGTTATCGGCGCTTGACATCAAGAAGCTTGGGGCGGATTTAGAGGGACAGGCGGCTCAGCTGCAAAAGCCATCATCTCCGATCGACTTGGCTCGCTACATATCGTTTGCAAACGGCCGGCAACCGGTCGTCAGCGAAGCGGCCGCATCGGCGCCTGACTCTTCGGCCGTCCGCTGGCTGTCTGGCGAGCGGCGCGCGGTGATCAAAGCGAAACAGCTGTTTTCGTTTGGCGATTATATGAAAAAGGTGAAGGCCGATTTGTCCGATGAAGCGGCCGATGCGATCGCTTCAGCGGTGTACCGGGCGGTGCTGGCGACCAATTTCACTGTCGTGGAGCGCTATACGAGCCGTATGTTGCCGGATGGAGTGACGCCCGGTTTTGAGGCGGCCATTAGCGGCGGCCGCGATTTGGAATGGTTCAACCCAAACACGACCGACTACACGCTTCTTCTCCGGCATGATGGACGAAAGGTGCGTGTTGCCATTATCGGGTTGCCGTTTGCCTATCAATATATCATTCGCCTAGGCGAGGCGGAGTCTATCGAACCGCGTGTCATCGTCCGCTATGACGCGCGCCTGGCGCCGGACGAGAAGAGGACGGAACAGATCGGGCGGCCGGGGCTGGTTGTGACGGTGGAACGCGAAGTGCGCGACGGCGCTCGGCTCGTGCGCAAAGAAACGGTGAGCGAAGATTTTTATCCGCCAACGTATACGATTCACGTGCGCGGCCTTGAAGTGCCGGAAAGCAATGTTGGGCAAAGCGGCGACGGAGAAGGCGGAACGATGGAGCCGGCGAATGGGGTGACGGAAAACAACGGAGCGGCGAACCAACCGAATTCGACTGCGAAAAACAGCGGCGGGAATATAGAGAGCGGGACCGCGTCAAAGAAAGGCGATGAGGCGAGCAACGGGGAATCGGCCCCCGCCGCTGGCAGTGAAGAGAAGACGGATGCGGGCGGAGGGGAGGAAAAATGAGCAAAAAGCAGGAACGGAAACGGCTTGGTGATTTGCTTGTCGAAGCGGGATTGATCACCGAAAGCCAGCTGGCCGAGGCGCTGCGCGAGAAGGCGCCCGGGCAAAAGCTCGGCGACGCCTTGTTGCAGCGCGGCTACATCACCGAACAGCAGCTGATTGAGGCGCTCGAGTTTCAGCTCGGCATTCCGCACGTCAGTTTGTACCGGTACCCGATCGATCCGAAAGCGACAAACCTCGTGCCGAAAGAGTTTGCCCGCCGCCATATGGTCATGCCGCTCAAGGTGGAAGGCGATCGGCTGCTCGTTGCCATGGCCGATCCAATGGACTTTTTTGCCATCGACGATTTGCGCCTGTCGACCGGGTTTCAAATTGAAACGGCGATCGCTTCAAAAGACGATATTTTGCGGGCGATCAATAAATATTACGACATCGACGAAGCATTTGAGGATTTTTTACAAACGCCGCCGCCTGAGGTGCGCGACGACGAGCGGGCTGCTGAGGACGATTCTCCCATCGTTCGTTTGGTGAACCAAATTTTGCAGCTTGCTGTTGAACAGCGGGCGAGCGACATTCATATCGATCCACAGGAGACGAAAGTGCTCATCCGCTATCGGATCGACGGCCTGCTTCGCACCGAACGCGCGCTGCCGAAACATATGCAAAGCATGTTGACGGCGAGAATTAAAATTTTGGCCAATATGGACATCACCGAACACCGCGTGCCGCAAGACGGGCGGATCAAAATGGACATCGATTTTCATCCGGTCGATTTGCGCGTTTCAACGCTGCCGACCGTATACGGTGAGAAAATCGTCATGCGCGTCCTCGATTTGGGCGCAGCGTTAAACGATATTCATAAACTTGGCTTCAATCCGGTTAATTTAGATCGGTTCATCCGCTTGATCGAGCGGCCGAACGGCATCGTCTTGATCACCGGACCGACCGGTTCGGGGAAATCGTCGACGCTCTATGCGGCGCTCAACCATTTAAACAGCGAGCACGTGAACATTATTACGATTGAAGATCCAGTCGAATATCAGATCGAGGGCGTCAACCAAATTCAAGTCAACCCGAATGTCGGCTTGACGTTCGCCCAAGGGCTCCGCTCGATTTTGCGTCAAGACCCGAACATCATCATGGTTGGGGAGATTCGCGACCGCGAGACGGCGGAAGTGGCGATCCGCGCTTCGCTCACCGGTCATTTAGTGTTGAGCACGCTCCATACGAACGATGCATTAAGCACGATCACCCGCCTGATCGACATGGGGATTGAGCCGTTTTTAGTGGCCACATCGCTCGCCGGCGTTGTCTCGCAGCGGCTTGTGCGCCGCGTCTGCCGCGACTGCCAAGAGGTGTATGAGCCGACGAAGCGGGAGCGGGACATTTTCGCCCGCCGCGGCATTGAGGTTCATCAACTTGTCCGCGGCCGCGGCTGCCCGATGTGCAACATGACCGGTTACCGTGGACGGCTGGCGATTCACGAGCTGCTTGTTGTCACCGATGAGATGCGGCGCGTCATTTTAAACAACGAGCCGTTTTCGAAATTGCGAGAGCTTGCCCTGCAAAACAAAATGATTTTTTTGCTGGATGATGGGCTGTTGAAAGTGAAGCAAGGGTTGACCACGCTTGAAGAAGTGCTGAAAGTGGCCATTTTGCATTGATGGGTGAGACGGATGAAGGAAAAGCTTGAGGCGTTATTGCGCGCGGCCTTTGAATGCCGCGCTTCCGACGTGCATTTAACCGTCGGTGCGCCGCCGATTTTTCGCGTGAACGGGGAGTTGAGAGCTTACGGCCATGAGCGCCTGCACCCGGAGGAAACAGAGCAAATGGCGCGATCCGTCATTCCGGCGCCGCTTTGGCAGCAGTTTCAGGAAACCGGAGAGCTTGATTTTTCGTATGGCATTGCCGGCGTTTCCCGCTTTCGCTTAAACGTGTTTAAACAGCGGTCATGCGTGTCGCTCGCCGTGCGCCTCATCCCGGTGCGCATCCCGACGCTGGAGGAACTTGGCCTGCCGGATGTTTTAAAGCGCATCGCCGAAAAGCCGCACGGACTCGTGCTTGTCACCGGACCGACCGGCAGCGGCAAATCGACGACATTGGCGGCGATGATCGACTATATGAACAAAACGATGTCGAAACATATCATCACGCTGGAAGATCCAATCGAGTATTTGCATAAACACGGGAAATCGATCATCGACCAACGCGAGGTGGGATTCGACACTGGCAGTTTTGCCGCCGGATTGCGTGCTGCGCTTCGTCAAGATCCAGACGTCATTTTAGTCGGGGAAATGCGCGATTTGGAAACAATCCAAACGGCAATCACCGCCGCGGAAACGGGCCATTTAGTGCTTGGCACGCTTCATACGGCGAGCGCGCCGGCGGCGATTGAGCGGATGATTGACGTCTTTCCGCCGGCCCAGCAGGCGCAAATCCGGCTGCAACTTGCTTCCGTGCTCGTGGCCATCATCGCTCAGCGCTTGTTTCCAAACAGACACAAAACCGGGCGGACGGCAGCGCTGGAAATTTTAGTGAACAATGCAGCCGTCGCCAACTTAATCCGCAACGAAAAAGAACATCAAATCATCAATATTATGCAAACGAGCCGCAGCCTCGGCATGCAGACGATGGAAATGAGCGTTAAGGAGCTTGCAGCCGATGGACGCATCGATCCGCTGGCGGCTGAAGTGTATTTGGCGGGGGAGCGTGGGGACGATGGCGCAGTTTAAGTACGAGGGACGCGACCGAAGCGGACGGAAAAAAGCTGGAGTGATCACTGCCGTTTCGCGGCGCGAGGCGGCGGCAAAGCTTCGGGAAAAAGGAATTCGCCCGCTGGCGCTTGCCGAAGTGCCGCCGTCCATATGGAACAAAGAAATTTCGTTTGGCCGCGCCGTCAAACTGCAGCACTTTGTCATCTTTTTGCGCCAGTTCGCAACGCTTGTGCGCGCCGGGGTGACGATCGTCGATTCGATCCGCATTTTGGCGGAGCAAACGGAAAGCAAGCCGCTCGCTAAGACGCTTCTTGACATCGAACAGTCATTGCGCGGCGGGAACCCGCTCTCAGCGGCAGCGGCGAATCATCCGCGCATCTTTCCGCCGCTGTTTGTCAACATGGTGCGCGCCGGTGAAGCGAGCGGGACGCTTGACGAGACGCTTGACCGCTTGGCCGATCATTTTGAAAAAATGCATCGGACGCGGCAAAAAATCGCCTCGGCGCTCGCCTATCCGATTGCTGTTGCCATCATTGCCACCGCGGTCGTTATTTTTTTGCTTGTCGCCGTTGTGCCAACGTTCGTCGAGATGTTCGCCGAGTTTCACGCCGAACTGCCGGCGATTACGAAGTTTGTGCTCAAGGCAAGCAGTGTGATGCAGCGGTATTGGTGGGCCGTCGTCCTGCTTTTTGCCGGCGTGTACGCATCGTTTGTGGTTCTTCGGCGGCAAAAGACAACGAAGTACTATTTGGATTATGCCGCCCTGCGGATGCCGATGTTCGGCACGCTCGTGCAAAAAGCGGCGCTCGCCCGCCTGACACGGACGCTCAGCTCGCTTGTTGCAAGCTCGGTGCCGATTTTAGAGGCGCTTTCCATCGCTGGGCGCGTCGTTGAAAATGAAGTGATCGCATCTGTGCTGGCTGAAGCGCGGACCTCCCTCGAGCGCGGGCAATCGCTCTCGGAGCCGCTCCGCCGCCATTGGGCGTTTCCGCCGCTTGTTGCGCAAATGATCACGATCGGCGAACAGACCGGTGCGCTTGACGCCATGCTCGGCAAAGTTGCTGATTTTTACGAAGCGGAAGTCGATGCGGCCACCGACCGATTGAAATCGCTCATCGAACCGCTCATGATCGTGCTTCTCGCCGGCGTCGTCGGGACGATCGTCACTTCGATCATCGTGCCGATGTACGATATTTTTAATCATATTCAACAGTAGAAAATAAGAAGATATTCCTGTTTGTGCTGTTTTGTTGTAGAATAATAGGGAAAACAGGCTAAAAATGAAAGAAAGGGAGAGTGAACCATGTTCAAACGGGTGTTGAAAAACGAGCGCGGCTTGACGCTCATCGAACTGCTCGCCGTCATCGTCATTTTAGGGATTATCGCGGCGATTGCCATTCCGGCGATCGGGGGGTTGATTGACAATTCGAAAAAAGATGCGCATGTAGCCAATGCACAGCAAATGATCAATGCCACGAAAATTGCGGTGACAGCGGATAAAAGTCTTATACCTGCCAGCGGAAGCACCAGAGAAGTTCAACTGCAGCAGCTAGAGAATGATGGATACTTGGAAACAGTAAAAGACCCAGATGGAGTAGGTTATGACAAAACCGGCTCATATGTAATCGTTAGCAATAACAATAATAAGTTGTCTTATAGTGTTAAATTGATTAATAGTAAACGAGGCGTCCAGACTAGCGATGGAGGAGCCGTTACCGAGGACAATTTAGGTCGTAACCAAGTTAGAAACAATCCAGCCCAACAATCTTAAATATTTCCCCAGTGAGGACAAATGGTTGTAAGTTATTTATTTATTCTTTCCCTCCTCCTCGCCTCGTTCTTTAACGTTGTCGGGCTGCGGGTGCCGGTCGGGGAGTCAATCATCAGGCCGCGGTCGCATTGTCCGGCGTGCGGGCGGACGCTGTCGGCGAGGGAGTTGATCCCAGTCGTGTCGTATGTCGTGCAGCGTGGGCGGTGCAAAGGGTGCGGGGGGCGCATCTCCCCCCTTTACCCGGCGATGGAATTGGCCACCGCTGCCTTGTTTACGGCCGCGCCGATGTGGGTCGGCTGGGGCGGGCGGCTCGTTGTGGCGTGGACGTTGATCAGCTTGTTTGCCATCATTGTCGTCTCCGACCTTCGCTACATGCTCATCCCCGACCGGGTGCTTTTGGTGTTTGCCGGTTTGTTTTTGGTTGAACGGCTTGTGATCCCGTTTTTGCCGTGGGCCGATATGCTTCTTGGCGCGGCGGTCGGATTTTCGCTTTTATGGCTGATCGCCGTTTTGTCCAAAGGCGGGATGGGGGGCGGCGATGTGAAGCTGTTTGCCGTGCTTGGGTTTGTGCTCGGTTGGAAAATGGTGTTGCTCGCGTTTTTCTTGGCGACGTTGTACGGAACGGTGATCGGGCTTGTCGGCATGGCGTTGGGCCGTGTGCGGCGCGGCAAGCCGATGCCGTTTGCGCCGGCGATCGCACTCGGGGCGTTGACCGCGTTTTTCTTCGGAGAAGCGATCGTGCGCGCGTATATTTCACTCATGATGTAAAGACGGCAGAAAGGAAGCGGAATGAAGATGGCGTTATGGCGGCGAAAGGCGAAACAGGCGAACATCATCATCAAAGATCATGTCCTCCGCTATGTGGAAGCAAAGCCGGGACAGCCGCCCGAGGCGAGGCGATGGGGCGAGCGAGCCTTGCCGCCCGGCATCATTCGCGATGGAAAAATCGCCGATCGGGAAACGTTGGCGATGATTTTGGACGAATGTGTTGACGAATGGAAACTTGACGGGCGGCGTGTCCGCTTTGTCGTTCCCGATCCGTTTGTGATGATCCGCCATTTGCCGCTTCCCGCTCATTTGTCGGACGAGGACATACGCGGCTATTTGTTTATGGAGCTTGGTGAATCGATTCCGCTTCCGTTCGCCGATCCGGTGTTTGACTACGTCGTGGCCGAGAGAACAAACGAGGTGCTGAACGTGCTGTTGTTTGCCGCGCCGGAAGAGGCGGTGGCCGAATATGCGGCGCTCTTGGAAGACGCAGGCCTGCGCCCGGTGGCGGCCGATGTGTCCCCGCTTTGCGCCTATCGTCCGTTTTTGGTTGCCGGACAAGCCGCGGCGGACGACCACATTTTGCTTGTCCAGTTTGACGAATCGGCTGTCAATTTGAGCGTCTTCCACCGCCATTTGCCGCAGTTTATGCGCCATGTGCCGCTTGAGGCGCCCGGGGAGCCGACGGCGGCGATCGTCGACCCGTTTATTGACGTGTATAAAGAAATCGAGCGGATGATGAGCTTTTATTCGTTTTCCATCCAGCAAGGAAAACAGCAAATTACGCGCCTCTTCCTCACCGGCGACCATCCGCGGCTTGACGATGTGTTTGCCGTTATGTCAGAGCGGCTTGATGTGCCGCCGGAGCGGCTTTCTCGCTCGCTTGATCCGTTGCCGGACCGTTATCATCTCGCCTGGGGATTGGCGTTGAAAGAAGGAATGGCTGACCATGATCGTTGACATCAACTTGCTGCCGCGCAAAGAGCCGCGCCGTGCGGCGGGCGCCGTGCTGGCGGCCTTCGCCGTTTTGCTTCTGCTGCTTGGCGCTGGGGGAGGCTACTGGCTGATGGAGCGTGCGAATCAACGGCTCGCGGTGCTTGAAGGGGAGCTTCGACAAGTGCGCGCTGAGCAGGCGGCGATGGAGGCGAAGGGAAAAACGACGGAGCAGCAGCAAGCTGAGCAAGAGCTTGCTAAAGCGGTCGAATGGGCGAACCGTTATCCGCTCAAAACGGTGCCGCTGTTGCGTGCGTTGGCCAAACAACTGCCGGAGCGCGGCTTTATCATGAACTTTTCGTATGCTGGTCAAAAGACGGTGACGATGACAGTGCAGTTTGATGCGGCGGAAGAAGCGGCCTATTATTTAGATCGGCTTGAGGAAGTTCATTTGGTCAAAGCCGTCAAATTGACCGGCATCTCGGCCAGCGGCGAAAGCGGCGGGGCAGAGGGGGAAACGATCGTGCCGCGGTATATCGCGCAATATGAGCTGGAACTTCAGCCGACAGGAAAAGAGGGGGACAACGAATGATGGGCCGTTTTGGAAAATGGCCGCTCGTGTTTACCGGGGTGTTTCTTCTTGCCGCTCTTTTGTTTGCCGCTTTCTATGTTTTTGTGCTCATGCCGCGCTACGAACAAATGGATCGGCTCGAGGCGGTCGTACAAAGCGAGAAAAACGTGTTGGCTGCAATGAAAAAGCAGGCGGCGGGGAATCGAGAAGAAACGGCAGAGAGCCTGGCGGCTTTGCAGAGGAAAGTGCCGGTGCGCCCGTTCGCCGACCAACTGTTGCTGACGTTTCAAAAAGCGGAATATATTTCTGACAGCCGGCTATTGAGCGTCAGCTTCGCTGAAGGGCAAGGAACCGGAGAATCTCCTTCGCAAGGGAACGCGAATGGAGCGGAAAGCAAGGCGTCCGGAGACAAGGCGTTGATTCCTCCAAGCGGCATCCAGTCTATTACCGCCCAATTGACGGTGGAATCTCCCTCCTATTATCAGCTTGAACGGTTTTTAGAGGTGCTTGAGCACTCCGAGCGCATTTTGGCGGTGGAAGGATTGACGTTTACCGGCCCGCCGGAGTTGACGTCCACCGCTGTCGACGTGCAACCGCTCGCCTATTCCATCAATGTCCGCGCCTTTTACGCGCCGCAGCTTGAGAAATGGAAGCAGCTCATTCCCATCCGCGATGTCCCTCCGCCAAGCGGCAAAGACAATCCGCTCGTGGAAATGGCGCCGTCTTCGGGCCGGTAGCGGGGATGGTGGAAGTCCGATATGCTCATTCGCATGAAGCGGGGGATGACCCTCATTGAGCTTTTGGCTGTGTTGGTGATCATCGGCATTGTGGCGATGATCGTCGGTCTTGCCATGTGGACGGTGATTGATCGGGCGCGCGAGCGGGCGTTTGTTTCGGATGCTTATGGCTTGTATGAAGCGGCGCGGCTGTATGTCGGCGCCGAGAAAGTGGAATTTTTGCCAGCCCGTTCTTCTGCCATATTGTCGTATGGAGAATTGGTGGGCAACGGTTTGCTGGATCCAATCGAAGATCCGTTTACCGGAAATGTATTGCCGCCGGAAACGAATCCATCGTACGTGCTTGCCACGAAGCGGGAAGACGGCGGGATCGATTACGCCGTTTGCTTGAAAGGCGAGACAAAGCAGCTTTGCACCTATGAGGGGCGCGAGCAGCCGATTCCCGTCGAAGCGCTGGGGACCGAGGCGATTCGCAACCGTTGATGTCGGAAAATGAAGAACAGAAGCGGGGACAAGACGACAAATGTCTTGTTCTTTTTTTTTCCGTTTGTGGTAAGATAGGCGAAAGAAATCGAAGCATGAAGAAGGACGGTGGCCAAATGGACAAGCAGCGCATGCGCATTATGGTGAATATCAACGGCAAGCCCCGCCCATTTACCGTGGAGCGTTCGTCGGAAGGACGGCCGTCCGAGGAGTCGGGTGGATATCCGGTGGACAGCCATCTAGGGAAAGGACAGCGAGCAGAAAACGAGGCGGATGACAGCCGCCAAGTGAGCGCGTTTCAAGAAGGCGGGCCATCCGCAGGCAAGCCATCAACAGGCCTGTGGTTTACGGAGGATGGGCAAGTTCGAGAAGATGTTGAAACGACGGGTTGGGAAGAGGCGGCCGCCCTTGAGGCGGATGAACGGGTCATTTCCGTTTCCGAGGCGATGCAACAAAAGAAAAGCGCCAGACGTCGGACATGGCGGCTGCCGGCTCAAGCCAAGTCGCTGCTCGCCGCCGCGTTGGTCGCTGCGTTGGTCGGCATGGCGTTTGGCATGACGGTGCTGCGCATCATTCCGAAGGAAAAATCTGCTTCGTCGCCGGCATCTGAAGCGATGACGGAATTGACAAAGCCTGAAACAGCGGCGGGCGAAGAAGGAAGAGAAAGCGTCGTACGAGCGCCGTTTTCCATTGCGGTCATTCAAGCTGGCGTCTATTCGAATGCGGCGGCGGCCAAGCAGGCGTCCGAATCGATCAAAACAGCAGGCGTGCCGGTCGTCGTCGCGGGGCAAAAACCGGCAGCGCTCTATATCGCCGTCGGCGCGGATAAGGAAACGTTGCGGACGGTCAACGACCAATACCGCCAAAGGGTGCCAAGCACGTATGTCAAAGAGCTGTCGTTTGCCGCCGAAGCGGCGGCGCGCCGGTCGGAGGCCATCCAAAAAGGGGAGGTTTTGTATGAAAATATGGCAGCGGTCTCCGCGGCTTTGCTTGGCGGCAGGAAAGCAGGAGAAGATGACTGGCAGGCGCTCCAAAAGGCGTATGACGCGTTAGAAAAAAGCAACGCTTCAAGCGACAAAACAGTCGGTCGGTATGTTGAAGCGCTGAAGCAGGCGTATGTCGCCCTTGCCGCATACAAAGAGCGACGGGATGAAGCGCTGTTGGCCAAAGCCCAGCAACAGCTGCTCGAGGCGCTCGCCGCTTATATCGAATTGGTGCCGCTAGGGAGCTAGAAGCCCCGTTTTTTTTTGCCTATTGCATATATAAAGAATTTCCGATTTTTCGTTTCTATATTTATCTCCATACAAGTCGACTATGATATAACGTGGCGAGTGATCGGCTGGATGTAAAACAAAATTTCAACTTATATAGAATAGATGGCAACGAAAACGTTTCACATATCCTTGACGGAAAAGCCGTTTGTCCATTTTTCGACTGTCGAAGGCAAGCCTGTGGCTTGGAAGACCGAACAACCACCCGCTTCACAGACCCATACATGGGTCTGAAAGCGGCGTTGTTCGGTCGCCCGACAGTCGATCAAATGCCTAGTAAAATTTGCAAATGTTCATGCTTCAAATTGCATCTATACAGAAAATTGCCTTTCACCGCAAAATTTGCTACGATACAAGTGAATCTTCCGAACCGAAACGAGCGAAAGGAGAATGAGCGATGCCTCCACGGTTCGTGCTTGCATCCCGCTCCCCTCGACGAAGGCAGATCCTCGAGCTGGCCGGCTGGCCGTTTGATGTGCAGGAAAGCCATGCCGATGAGACGATTCCCCCCGGAACGCCCCCTGATGAAGCGGTTCAACTTCTTGCCCGCCGGAAAGTGGAGGCGGTGATGTCCTCTTTTCCCGACGCGTATGTTCTTGGCGCTGATACGATCGTTGTGTGCGCTGGCCGCTTGTTAGGGAAGCCGCGCACGGAAGAAGAAGCATTCGCCATGCTGCGTCAGTTGTCCGGGCGGACGCATGACGTATGGACCGGTGTCGCCATCGCACTCCCTCAAGGGTCCATCACCTCGTTTGCGGAAAAAACAGCGGTGACGTTTTGGGAGCTCGATGACGAGGAAATCGCCGCCTATATTGCGACCGGGGAGCCGATGGACAAGGCGGGGGCGTATGGCATCCAAGGCCGCGCTGCCCTGTTTGTCAAACGGATCGAAGGCGACTATTTGACGGTCGTCGGCCTGCCGCTGTCGCGGACGGTGAGGGAATTGCGCCGGCTCGGGTGGCCGCCGGCATAGATCAAAGCAAAAGCGGCCGCCGTCTGGCGCTTTTTGGCAAAAGAACGCCCCCGCAAACGGATTCTGCTGTCGTACCGAGGGGCGGTTCAAGCCTCTCCATCTTTCGATGAAGCAAAACAAAAAAGGGGGAGTATGATGGCGTGGATGATCCGCGATGTTCCGAAAGACAGTCGGCCGCGTGAACGGCTGCTGTCATCAGGGCCGGAAAGTTTATCCGACCATGAACTGATCGCCATTTTGTTGCGCACGGGCACGAAGGAGGAGTCGGTCGTGCAGCTCGCCCAGCGTCTCCTTCGCCATTTTGAGGGGCTGAGACCGCTCAAAGACGCAACGGTCGAAGAAATGACGAACATCAAAGGGATCGGGCCGACGAAAGCCGTGCAAATTTTGGCGGCGTTGGAGCTCGGCCGACGCATCCACCAGTCCGGCTGCGCCGACCGCTATGTGATTCGCTGCCCGGAAGACGGAGCGAAATACGTCATGGAAGATATGCGCTTTTTATCGCAAGAACATTTTGTCGCCATTTATTTAAATACGAAAAATCAAGTCATCTACCGCAAAACGGTGTTCATCGGCAGTTTAAACGCCTCGATTGTCCATCCGCGCGAAGTGTTTAAAGAGGCGATCAAACGTTCCGCCGCCTCCGTCATTTGTGTGCATAACCACCCTTCTGGCGATCCGACTCCAAGCCGCGAAGACATCGATGTGACGAAACGGCTCGCGGAATGCGGCCGCATCATCGGCATCGAGCTCTTGGATCACCTCATCATCGGCGATCAAAAATTCGTCAGTTTGAAAGAAAAAGGCTACGTCTAGCGGTTCTCATTTTTTGTCGAATCAGTTATAATATCAACTATGGGTTTTTCCGAATCCGTTCGGGCGGTGTTGTACAATTTATAAATGACTTGACATCCGATCCATGTTGTCAATAGAAAATCATATGCATTTCGTTTCGGAAAGGAAGATCGATCATATGTTTGGAATTGGGACGAAAGATCTCGGGATTGATTTAGGAACAGCGAATACGCTCGTTTATGTGAAGGGAAAAGGGATCGTTTTGCGCGAGCCGTCGGTTGTCGCCATTCAGCGCGACACGAAGCAAATCGTCGCCGTCGGCAATGAAGCGAAAAACATGATCGGGCGCACGCCGGGCAACATCGTGGCGCTTCGTCCGATGAAAGACGGCGTCATCGCTGATTATGAAACGACGGCGACGATGATGAAATATTTCATTCGCAAGGCCGTCAAAACGAAAGGGTTGTTTGCCAGCAAGCCGTATGTGATGGTATGCGTGCCGTACGGCATCACGGCCGTAGAGGAGCGCGCGGTCATCGATGCGACGCGCCAGGCTGGAGCACGCGATGCCTATACGATTGAAGAACCATTTGCGGCCGCGATCGGCGCCAATTTGCCGGTGTGGGAGCCGACCGGGAGCATGGTCGTCGACATCGGCGGCGGTACGACTGAAGTGGCCGTGATTTCGCTCGGCGGCATCGTGACGAGCCAGTCGATCCGCATCGCCGGCGATGAAATGGATGAGGCGATCATTCAATACATCCGAAAAACGTACAATTTGATGATCGGAGAACGGACGGCGGAGGCGATTAAAGTCGAGATCGGCTCAGCCGGAAATCCGGAAGGAATCGGAAACATGGAAATTCGCGGCCGCGACTTGCTCACTGGGCTGCCAAAAACGATCGAAATCAGCGCCGAAGAAGTGGCTGAGGCGCTGCACGATACGGTCTATGCGATCGTCGAGTCGGTGAAAAACACGCTCGAAAAAACACCGCCGGAGCTGGCGGCTGACATTATGGACCGCGGCATCGTGCTGACAGGCGGCGGCGCTTTGTTGCGCAACTTGGACAAGGTCATCAGCAAAGAGACGGACATGCCGGTCATCGTCGCGGAAAATCCGCTTGATTGCGTGGCCATTGGCACCGGGAAAGCGCTCGACCACATCGACTTGTTTAAAAACAAGGCGAGAGACCATCGCTGACGGTAAGAAGGTGTGACGCATGCCACAGCTTTTTGGGAATAAGCGTCTCATTTTTTTGCTCGTCAGCATCGTCATCCTTGTCATGTTGATCGGCTTTTCCTTGCGCAGCCGCGAAGAGTTGACGTGGCCGGAGCAGTTTGTAAAAGATACGGTCGGTTTTGTTCAGCTTCTGTTTGGGAAGCCCGCCGAGGAGATCGCGGGCTTCTTTGAAAATGTGAGCGATCTTCGCCGTACATATAAGGAAAACGAACTGCTGAAGGCAAGACTTGAGGAATATGCGGCGCTTGAGACCGAGGTCGAGGCGCTGCGGCAAGAAAACGAACGGCTGCGCGCGTTGCTCGATAAAAAAGAGAGCTTGCGTGATTTTGTTTCGATTCAGGCGACGGTGATCGGGCGGAACCCGGATCGTTGGCGGGAAACGATCATCATCAACAAAGGCGAGCAACACGGCGTGAAAAAAGATATGGCCGTCATCACCCCAGCGGGGCTTGTCGGCAAGGTGCAGCACGCTTCCCAATTTACGTCCACTGTGCAGCTGTTAAGCGCGCTTGACCAAAACAACCGCATTTCCGCTTATATCCAAGGAAAGGAAAACGTGTTTGGGTTGATCGAAGGCTACGATGAGAAGCGGCGCGAGTTGCTGCTCGGAGAAATTCCGATTGACGCCAAAGTGGAAAAAAGGCAAAAAGTGTTGACTTCCGGCCTTGGCGGCGTGTTTCCGAAAGGACTGCCGATCGGTGAGGTGACCGAGATCAAGCCGGACCAATACGGATTGACGAAAGTCGTCTATGTCAAGCCGTTTGCCAACTTGTATGATATTGACGACGTCATGATTGTGAAACGAACCATCGATGCAGCACTGCAGGAAAAGGAGGAGGCAAAGTGAACAAGTGGCGTCTCCCTTTCCTTGCGGTGTTATGTTTTGTGAGTGAGAGCCTGTTTGTTGATGTATGGCCAAAAGGCGACTTGTATGTCCACTATTTTTTTGTTCCCCGGTTTTTTCTTGTTTTTCTCGTGTTCACAGCGATGCATTTCGGCGGGACGCGGGCGATGGGGTACGGGTTCATCTTCGGTTTTCTGTATGACTGCGTCTACACAGAGCTGCTCGGTGTTTATGCGTTTGCCTATACGCTTATCGCCTACTTGGCGGGCAAAGCGATGAAATGGTTCCACCAAAACTGGTTCGTTGCATCGCTCTTGTCGCTGCTTTCCATTGTGCTGCTTGACAGTTATGTCTACGGCATCCAGCTGTTGATCGGGCGGACTGATTGGTCGTTTTCTGTTTTTTGGGACCGCCGTCTATGGCCGACGCTGCTTCTGAACGTCGCGTTTTTGCTCGTCTTTTCGTACCCGCTCGAACGGCGATTGGCCAAAATTCGCCGGTTTGAGCAGGAAGAATAAAAGAGGAAAAACAGCCCGTTTTGTAGAATTATTCGTTGGGGTGAACGTTGTGGCGAAACAAAAGCAGCAGTATGTGACGATTAAAGGGACGAAAGATGGGCTGACGCTGCATCTCGACGACCGCTGCTCGTATGACGATTTATTGAAAGAAATCGAGGAGCGGCTTGTCAAACAAGCTGGCGTCGCGCCAGACAGCCCCCTTGTCTCTGTTCATCTGAAAATTGGGAACCGCTATTTGACGCCTGCCCAAGAGGAAGAGGTGCGTGCGCTCATCCGCCGTTCAAAAAATTTGGTCGTCGATTCGATCGAAAGCAATGTCATGTCGAAAGCAGAAGCGATAGAATGGATGAGAAAAACGGAAATTGTGCCCGTTTCGCGCATTGTCCGTTCGGGACAAGTGCTTCATGTCGAAGGGGATTTGCTGCTGATCGGCGACGTGAACCCTGGCGGAACGGTCATTGCCGGAGGCAACATTTTCATCCTCGGCGCCTTGCGCGGCATCGCCCATGCCGGGTATGCCGGCAATAAACAGGCGATCATCGCTGCATCGGTCATGAAACCGATGCAGCTGCGCATCGGCGACATCATGAGCCGAGCGCCCGATTCGAAAACGGATGAAGGAAATGAAATGGAATGCGCCTATATTGATGAGCATAACCAAATTGTTGTCGACCGCCTTCAGCTGCTTATGCATTTGCGGCCGAATTTGACGCGCTTAGAAAGGAGAATGTGACCGTGGGAGAAGCGATCGTCATCACTTCCGGAAAAGGCGGCGTCGGCAAAACGACGACGACCGCGAACCTTGGGACGGCCCTCGCCATTCTAGGGAAGCGGGTGTGCCTTGTCGACACCGACATCGGGCTGCGCAACCTCGATGTCGTGCTTGGGCTTGAGAACCGAATTATTTATGATTTGGTCGATGTCGTGGAGGGGCGTTGCACGGTGCAGAAGGCGCTTGTGAAAGACAAGCGGTTCGATAACCATTTGTATTTGTTGCCGGCCGCGCAAACGAGCGATAAGTCGGCGGTCAACCCCGCGCAAATGAAACAGCTCATTGAGGAGCTGAAACAGGAATACGATTATGTGCTCATCGACTGTCCGGCTGGAATCGAACAAGGCTATCGCAACGCTGTCGCCGGCGCGGACGAAGCGATCGTCGTCACGACGCCGGAAGTGTCGGCGGTCCGCGACGCCGACCGCATCATCGGCTTGCTTGAAGCGGAGGAGCACGTCAAACCGCCGCGCCTCATCATCAACCGCATTCGCAGCCATATGGTGAAAAACGGCGATATGTTGGATGTCGACGAAATCATCTCGCATTTATCGATCGAGTTGCTCGGCATTATCGCCGACGATGAAAACGTGATCAAAGCGTCGAACCGCGGCGAGCCGATTGTGCTGGACCCAAACAGCAAAGCGTCGATCGCCTTCCGCAACATTGCCCGCCGCATCCTCGGCGAGTCGGTGCCGCTGCCGCCGCTTGAGGAAGAGGAGAAGGGGCTGTTTTCAAAGATTCGGAAAATATTTAGTTTGAAATAATAGAGTTGGCGCAAGAAGGCCGTTGAATGGGCCTTCTTTTTTTATTCATAATTGTTGTGCTGTTTGGAATTCCTGATCTGTAACAACGGAAGCAGATGGTATCGATCGGTTGCGGCGCTCAGCCGAAACGTTGGTGTGAAACCGTTTGAGGGATTTGTTCGCGGACGTGTTCGGCGAGGCGCGGCGAAAAACGCTCGTTCATATTCCATGAGGTTGTCTCATAAATTAGTACAAACGTTGTTGGAAAGGTGGAGGGGGGACGTATGGATCGACGCGTCCGTGAGATGAAAAAACGCATTGAAAAACGAAGAAGGGAACGTCAATATAAGGGGCAGGATCCAAAAGAATCTAGATGGAGCGTCGCTGATGAGGAGCGGTACGGGCTGCCGGTCGTCACGTATGACCGCTATTCGTTTGAATCCGCTCCCCATCCGTTGTTCCGCAAAGAATGGTTTTTATTCAAAACACTCATCGCTGCCTGTCTCGTGCTAGTGACGGCCATTTTGTTCCGGCATCCGTCCGCTTCCCTCGAGCCGGCGCGGCAGTTTATTGCCCGGACGATGGAAACCGAGTTTCAGTTTGCGGCCGTCTCAGCCTGGTATGAAAAAACGTTCGGTGAGCCGCTCGCTTTTTTTGCCCCGAAAAAGGAAGAAAAGGTGAAAACGGCTTCATCCTATGCAGTGCCGGCTTCTGGACGGATTCTCGAAAGTTTTGAAAAAAACGGGGAGGGTGTGACGATCGAAACCGAGAATGGAGCCAAAGTGGAAGCGATGAAAGAAGGGATTGTCACCTTTGCCGGTACGAAAGACCGTCTCGGCAAAACGGTCATCATCCAACATGCGGACGGCACGGAGACGTGGTATGGACGTTTGGGGGCCATTTCGGTGAAATTGTATGATTTTGTAGAAATGGGGCAGGAAGTTGGCACGGCCGGGGCGAGCGAGGCAAATAAACAGAAAGGGCTGTTTTATTTTGCTATTAAACAAGGAGATGAATTTATCGATCCGATTCAGGTGATTTCCTTTGAATAAGTATATGGCGCTGCTCGGGAAGCTGCACGTCCACCCACTGTTATGGTTGATCGGCGGCATCGCGGTGCTTACCGCCCATTTCAAGCAGCTTTGCCTGTTGTTTTTCATCGTCCTCGTTCATGAGCTTGGCCATGCGGCGGCAGCCGCGTTTTTCTCTTGGCGGGTGAAGCGGATTTTGCTGCTGCCGTTCGGCGGAGTGGCGGAAGTCGAAGAGCACGGCAACCGGCCGTTCCGCGAGGAGTGGATCGTGACGCTCGCCGGGCCGGCCCAGCATCTGTGGCTCGTAGCGGCGGCGTTTTTTTTGTGGAAGGCCGGCATGATGGATGGCGGGAGCTGGGAGCTCTTTTTTCGCTACAATGCGGCCATTTTCGCTTTGAACTTGCTGCCAATCTGGCCGCTGGATGGAGGCAAGTTATTGTTTTTGCTGCTGTCCTACCGCCGGCCGTTCAGCGATGCGCATCGAAACACGGTCGCCATATCGGCCGCCGTGCTTGCTGTCGGCGTCGTTCTTTTGTTTGTGTTGGCGCTGCGCCAGCTTGATTTATGGGCGATCGCCGCCTTTTTGGCGCATGCTCTTTGGCAGGAGCAAAAGCAGCATCCGTATGTCGTCATGCGCTTTTTGCTTGAGCGGTATTATGGAAACAAAGGCGGCTATACAAAGCTGCGGACGATTACGGCGCCGGCGGACGAACGCATCTCGGCCGTGCTGCAGCGATTTTACCGCGGACAAAAGCATGCGATCATCGTCGTTCGCGACGGGCGCGAACGGGCGACGCTCGATGAAAACGAGCTGCTGCATGCGTTTTTTGCCGAAAAACAAGCCGATGCGCCGCTTGGCGCTCTCATCTATTGATCGTGGCTATATATAAAAGTTTCACATATCCTTGATGGAAAAGTCGCTTATCTATTTTTCGACTGACGAAGGCAAGCCACAGGCTTGCCCTCGTCACACCTTGGCGTGACGGGAGGCCGAACAGCCGCTCGCTTCACAGACTCATACATGGGTCTGAAAGCGGCGTTGTTCGGTCGATCAACAGTCGATCAAATACTCGGTAAAGTTGCAAATGGCAAAGCTTCAAATGGCCTCTCTATATAGTCGTTTGCACCGTTTCATCATCGCCCGCCGGGGGACGAAGATGACGGTTGACGGCCGGCCGTTTCTATGTTACGATAGATGACGTTGTAGACTTTTTGTCCTGCCAACAAGGGCAAAAGAGGGCGGCTGTCGCAAAAAGACGCACCCGCACTACAACCGCTCAGCGCGGGCGATGAAGCGCTCCGTCTTGGGCCGCCTTGGCGCTGGCGAGTCTGAGTCCATGAAGGAGGTGCGATGCATGTACGCAATTATCGAAACTGGCGGCAAACAATTGAAAGTCGAAGAAGGCCAAGAAATTTACATCGAAAAATTGGATGCGAATGAAGGCGATACGGTCACGTTTGACAAAGTGCTGTTCGTCGGCGGGGAAACGGTGAAAATCGGCAACCCGACAGTCGAAGGCGCAACCGTGACGGCGAGAGTACAAAAACACGGCCGACAAAAGAAAATCATCGTCTTCAAATATAAAGCGAAAAAGAACTATCGCCGCAAACAAGGCCACCGTCAGCCGTACACGAAAGTCGTCATCGAAAAAATCAACGCGTAAAGATGATCCGCGTCACGATTGAACGGGAAGCGGACGGCCGCATCCGCGCGTTTACGATGGAAGGGCACGCCCATTTTGCGAAACGCGGGCAGGACATTGTATGCGCCGGCGCTTCGGCGGTCTCGTTCGGCACGATCAACGCCATCGAGACACTTATTGGCGTAAGCCCGCATGTTTCGCTCGGCAAAGACGGCGGCTATCTCCGCTGCGAGCTTCCAAAGCTGGAAGGAGCGGCGGCAGAGAAAGTGCAGTTGTTGTTGGAAGCGATGGTCGTTTCGCTAAAGACGATCGAACGCGATTACGGAACATTTATCCGCGTGACATCCATCTAGCGGGAGGTGACTGCCATGCTGAGACTTGACCTGCAATTTTTTGCTTCGAAAAAAGGGGTCGGTTCGACGAAAAACGGCCGCGACTCGATCGCGAAACGTCTTGGCGCAAAACGGGCTGACGGTCAATTCGTCACCAGCGGTTCGATTTTGTACCGTCAACGCGGAACGAAAGTCCATCCGGGCTTGAACGTCGGCCGCGGCGGCGACGATACGCTGTATGCGAAAATCGACGGCATCGTCCGCTTCGAGCGGCTCGGCCGCGACCGCAAACGCGTCAGCGTCTACCCGGTCAGCCAAGAAGCGTAATCGATGTGAAAAAACTCTAACCGTTCGGTTAGAGTTTTTTCTTTTTGGCGTAGAAAAATCGTTCCCGTTCAATGTCAAAAAATGTTATAGTAAAAGTACATGCCTCCCCCATGGAGGCGGAAGTCCAAGCGAGGCAGGGAGCCTACGCTTAGTGGATAGGGGAGCGTTGGATGGAGAAGCGATGGACTGTCGTTGAGGTGATGCGCCATGCCCGCCATGACTGGCTGAACAAAATCCAGCTCATCAAAGGGCATTTGGCGCTCAATAAAATCGAACGGGTGCAGGAAATCATTGAAGACATGATCGCCGAGATGCATCAGGAAACACGGTTGACGAACTTGAAAGCCGAGCAGTTCGCTGAGCTTGTCATGACTTATAACTGGGAGCCGCGCCCGCTTTTTCTTGAGTATGAAATCACGGACGGCGAAGCCGATTGGTCGCGGTGCGATGAGCAGCTGACTGAATGGTGCCGCCAATTTTTTCACCTGCTTGAAGCGCAATCCGATGAGCGGACAGAAAACCATTTATGTTTGTCCATTGAGCTGTCCGACCGACGGGCGGCGCTGTTTTTGGATTATTGCGGCACGTTTCGAGATGGCGAAGCCATTCGCACTTGGCTTAAGCGCTGCGAACCATCACCGCCGCTTCGGCTCGCGTCGTTTGCCGTTGGCGAGGGCGAATTGACGGTGGAGCTTGAGCTTTTGGCGGCGGAATCTTGATCGTTGATTGGATGAAGGAGCATGGAAGAGTTCATGGAGTGCGGACGGATCGATCCAATCGGACCGAAAAGCGGCGGCTGGGCTTGAGCCGTCCCGCCAGCCCGCAGACGGCCGGTGCTTGCGTACATATTGACATCATGGAATCGACTCTGTATACAATAATAAGTATTAGTCATACTCATTTCGCCATGATACCATGATGGAAGCGAATCGGAGGAACAGCCATGTTTGTTGATCAGGTGAAAATTTATGTGAAAGGCGGGGACGGCGGCAACGGCATGGTCGCGTTCCGCCGGGAAAAATACGTCCCAAAAGGCGGGCCGGCCGGCGGAGACGGCGGCAAAGGCGGCGATGTCGTCTTTGTCGTTGATGAAGGGCTGCGGACGTTGATGGATTTCCGCTACCAGCGCCATTTTAAAGCGCCGCGCGGCGAAAACGGCATGTCGAAAAACCAGCATGGCAAAAATGCGGAAGACTTGATTGTCAAAGTGCCGCCAGGCACCGTTGTCATCGATGCGGATACGAACGAAGTGCTCGCCGATTTGACCGAGGCGGGGCAGCGGTTTGTCGTCGCCAAAGGCGGGCGCGGCGGGCGCGGCAACACCCGATTTGCGACGGCGTCCAACCCAGCGCCGGAAATTGCGGAAAACGGCGAACCGGGCGAAGAGCGCAACATCATTTTAGAGCTGAAGCTTCTCGCTGACGTCGGGCTGGTCGGGTTTCCAAGCGTCGGCAAATCGACGCTGCTGTCGGTCGTCTCCGCAGCCCGTCCGAAAATCGCCGAGTACCATTTTACGACGCTCGTTCCGAACTTGGGCGTTGTCGAAACGGAAGACGGGCGCAGTTTTGTGATGGCCGACTTGCCGGGATTGATTGAAGGGGCCCATCAAGGGGTCGGGCTCGGGCATCAGTTTTTGCGCCATATTGAACGGACGCGTGTCATCGTCCATGTCATCGACATGGCGGCGGTCGAAGGGCGCGATCCGTACAACGATTATCTCGTCATCAACGAAGAGCTGAAACAGTACAATTTGCGCTTGACCGAGCGGCCGCAAATTGTTGCCGCCAATAAAATGGACATGCCGAACGCCGAAGAAAATTTGCGCCGCTTCAAAGAGAAAGTCGGCGATGCGGTGCCAGTCTTTCCGATTTCTGCAGCGACAAGACAAGGAGTGCGCGAGCTGTTGTTTGCCATCGCCGACCTGTTGGAAACGACGCCGGAATTCCCGCTTTATGAACGGGAAGATCCGGCCGTGCAGCGCGTCGTGTACAAATATGAAAAAGAGGAGCCGCCGTTTACGATCACCCGCGCCAGCGACGGAGCATTCATTTTGGCGGGCGACAAAATTGAAAAGTTGTTTAAGATGACGGATTTCTCGCGCGAAGAATCGGTGCGCCGCTTCGCCCGCCAGCTGAAGGCGATGGGGGTGGATGATGCGCTGCGTGAGCGCGGCGCGAAAGACGGAGACACGATCCGGTTGCTTGATTACGAGTTCGAGTTTGTCGACGACTGGGATGAATAGAGCGGGGGAAGATGCGGTGGAGAAAAAATTTTATTTGGTGCGCGAAGACGTCCTGCCGGAAGCGATGAAGAAAGTCGTGCTCGCGAAACAGCTGCTTGAGCGGAAAAAAGCCGCCTCGGTCGCCGAGGCGGCGCAGCTCGCCAACATCAGCCGCGGTGTGTTTTACAAATACCGCGATGCCATTTTTCCGTTCCAAGCGGTGACGAAAGAAAACATCGTCACGCTCTTTTTCCATTTAGAAGACCGCTCCGGAACGTTGTCACAGCTGCTTGGCGTTGTGGCGGCGGCCGGCTGCAACGTGCTGACCATCCATCAAACGATTCCGCTTCAAGGGAGGGCGAACGTGACGCTGTCGGTCAGCACAAACGATATGAACGAGGAGATTGATGAGCTCCTCGCTAAGCTCAAACAGCTCGAATTTGTCGAAAAAGTGGAAATTGTCGGTTCGGGAGTGTATTAAAGCAAGGGAGAGGCAAACGAGATGAAAATCGGTTATTTAGGACCGAAGGCGACGTTCACCGAAGCGGCGGCTGCTCTTCTTTTTCCGTCGCAGCCGCGGGAGCCGTATGACACGATTCCCGATTGCATTGACGCCGCGGCGGCCGGAGAGATTGAAGCGGCCGTGGTGCCGCTCGAGAACGCCTTGGAAGGATCGGTCAATTTGACACTCGACTATTTAATTCACGAACAGCCGTTGCCGATCATCGGCGAAATCGTTGTGCCCATCGAGCAACATTTGATGGTGCACCCATATTTCACCCCGCATTGGCGCGAAGTGAAAGAAGTGTATTCCCACTCGCACGCCATTGCCCAATGCCGGAAGTTTTTGCATACGGTGCTGAAAGGGGCGAAGCAAGTGCCGATGACGTCAACGAGCGCCGCCGCGAAATTTGTGAGCGAGCATCCGCACTTGCCGGCGGCGGCGATCGCCAACCGGCTGGCGGCGGAAAAATACGGGCTGGTGATCGTGCAGGAAAACGTCCACGATTACGATTACAACCATACGCGCTTTATTGTCGTCAGCCGGCGCAAAGAGCCGCTTTCGCCTGCTTCGCCTCTTTATGCCGGCGACAAGACGACCGTGGTCGTCATGCTGCCGCAAGACCGTCCGGGCGCACTCCATCAAGTGTTATCAGCGTTTGCCTGGCGGCGGCTCAACTTGACGAAAATCGAATCGCGCCCAGCGAAAACGGGCCTTGGAAATTATTTCTTTATTATTGACATCGACGCGCCGATGGATGACGTCCTCATCCCGGGGGCGATCGCGGAAATTGAGGCGCTCGGCTGCACAGTGCAGCTGTTGGGCAGCTATCCATATTATTTTGCTTGACGAAGACGAAAAAATGCGGATGGGTCATAGCCGTCCGCATTTTCTCTTTATCCAGCGTCCTGACGTACGGCATTTGCGAAGAGGGAATGACGGACGAGCGCAAGGCGATCCGTTCACGCTTCGATCAGAAATCCAGCCTGTTTCAAGGCGCGGCAGGCGGCGTCAAGCTTCACTGGTGAATCGGCTTCCAGCGTATGCAAATGGGTTCCGTCCGTCAGCTGCAACAAATACGACGATTTTGTCGCCTCGATTTTGGCGATGAATTGGTCGACTTCCAGGCGGTTGCTCACCATGATCGAGGCGGTTAAATCGCCGTAGACCGGATGCTCGATTTTGACGTCCTTGACCGTCACGCCGCAATCCACGAGCAAATACAACTCTTCTTTCGTCTGTTCTGGCGTATGGAAGCAGGCGATCGTCCTCGTGTACGTTTTGGCCGGTTCAGCCGGCTTTAAATACAAATAGCCTTGGCTTGTGGCGATGATTGGTTCGTTGCGCGCCTTTAACAGTGAAATGTCTTGGACGATCACTTGGCGGCTGACGTTCGTTTTCGCTGCCAGCTCAGCCCCCGTGAGCGGCGCTTCGCTTTCTTTCAACCATTGCAAAATGAGCTGGCGCCGCCTTTCCCCTAAAATTTTCTTTTCCTCTTTCACCTGCCATTCCTCCTTTCATGCCGATGTAAGTCGCTCCAATGTGGAAACGAACTGGTCGATCTCCGCTTCGGTCGTGGCCGCGCCCAATGAGATGCGGATGAATTGCTTCGCTTCTTCAGGCGTTTTCCCGACGGCGAGCATCGTCCGCGACGGCGCTTGCAGCCCGACTTGGCAGGCGCTGCCGGTGGAAATGGCGATGCCGGCGCGGTTGCATTCAAGCATCACAAGCTGCCCTTCGTACCCAGCGACGGACAAACCGATAATATGGGCAAGACGGAAATCGGGATGGCCTTCCACCGTCACCGGCAGCTGTTTGGCGGCGATGGCGTGAAGCAACCGATTCCGCAGTCGTTCCAAACGCGACTGTTCGTCCGCCATTCGTCGATGGAGCTGCTGCGCGGCCGTAATGAAGGCGGCAATACCCGGTACGTTGACCGTTCCCGGCCGAAAGCCTGATTCGTGCGTCGCTCCCGGGAATACCGGCTTCCAATGCCGGCGCGGGTTGATGTACACAGCGCCGACCCCTTTGGGACCGTACACTTTATGGGCGGAAACGGATAGGCTGTCTAGTCCTATCTCTTGAACATCTAGCTGTATTTTAGCAAAAGTTTGCACGCAGTCGCTATGAAAAAGGACGCCGTGCGCCCGCAGGAGGCGGCCGATGTCGGCAAGCGGCTGAATCGTGCCGATTTCCGAGTTGGCGTGCTGGATGGAAGCAAGGATCGTCTTCGGCGTGATCGCCCGCTCCAAATCGGCAAGTCGAATGCGCCCGAATCGGTCGACGGGCAAATACGTGACCGTATATCCTTCTGTTTCCAGCTGTTTGAACAGGTGATGGAGCGAGGCATGCTCGATTTCGGTCGTGATCAGGTGGTTTCCCTTATGCCGGTAGGCGGCAGCTAGCGAACGGATCGCGAGCAAGTTCGCTTCCGTTCCGCCGCTTGTGAAATAGATCCCTTCCGCTTCTCCGTTAATCATGGCGGCGAGTTCGCGTCGGCATAAGGCAAGCAGTTGTTTCGCTTTCGTTCCGATGTCATGCAAGCTGCTTTCGTTGCCAAAGTAAACGGACGCCGCTTCAGCGTAAGCGGCGATCGCCTCTTGGCACATTGGCGTCGTTGCCGCGTAATCCAAATAAATCATATTCCCCCGCCTTTGCATCATTTTTTTCGCCAAACCTCTTGCCATTAGTTTAAATATGTGTAAATATAGATGTCAAGACAGGTGAAAAGAAAGGGGCGTCCGAGAGTGAAGGAAGGTGGCGTGATTATCGTCGGAAGCGGGCTGGCGGCGTTAACGGTCGCGTATCATTTATCTGAGCTCGACCATGTGATGATATTCACGAAAAAACGTTGCACCGACAGCAATTCATGGCGGGCGCAAGGAGGGGTGGCCGCGGCGCTGGCAGAGAGCGACGATTGGCGCGCTCATTTCCGCGATACGATGGTCGCCGGCTGCTTTCATAACGATGAACGAATGGTCGAACGGCTCGTCCGCGAAGGGCCGAGGCGGCTGCAAGAATGGATCAACGCCGGCATGGCGTTTGATCGGGACGAACGCGGCCGGTTTTGTTTCGGCCTTGAAGGCGGGCATAGCCACCGCCGGATTTTGCACGCCGGCGGCGATCAAACGGGCAAAGCACTCGTTTCGTTTTTGCTTGAGCGGCTCGAGGGACGCGTATGGATGGAAGAAGGCGAGCAGGTGATTGATTTGCTTGTGGAAGAGGGGCGTTGCGTCGGGGTGAAAACGAAGCGGGAAGACGGTTCGGTGTCCATTTGGCCGGCGTCGGCCGTCGTGTTGGCGACCGGTGGATGCGCCGGATTGTATACGTTCACTTCCAATGCGCCGACGGCGACTGGCGACGGCATTGCCATGGCGTACCGCGCCGGTGCGGCGGTGGCGGATATGGAGTTTATCCAATTTCATCCGACGATGCTCGTTGCCGGCGGAAAAGCGGTCGGGCTCGTCTCGGAAGCGGTGCGCGGCGAAGGGGCGGTGCTTGAGGCGGAAGATGGAAGACCGCTGATGGACGGCGTCCATCCGCTTCGCGATCTCGCTCCGCGCGACATCGTCGCCCGAGCGATCGCGGCGGAACTCGATCGCGGCGGCCGCGTCTATTTGAATATTTCCCGCGTGTCCCACTTCCGCCGCCGCTTTCCGACGATCGCTGCGCTATGTGAGGCCTATGGCGTCGACCTTGAAGCCGGCCGCCTTCCTGTCGCGCCGGGCGCCCATTTTTTAATGGGCGGCGTTGTCGTCAACGAGTGGGGACAGACGACGGTTCCGGGCTTGTACGCCGTCGGGGAAGCGGCGTGCACCGGTGTGCACGGCGCCAACCGGCTCGCAAGCAACTCGTTGCTTGAAGCGATCGTCTTTGGATTCCGTGCGGCCTGCGCCATCCGCCGTCAAGCGGCGTGGCCGGAAACGGTGCACCGAGCGGATTCATCCAGCCCGCGTCGTTTGATTGTACCACGGCTGCCAGAGCGGGCGTTGCTCCGCGAACAGCTGTCAACGTTTGTCGGCATCGTCCGCAACGGCGATCGGCTTCGCGAAGCGGTCGACTGGTTGGAACAGTTTTCGTTGCCGGATTGGCTGGATGGCGACCTTGAACGATTGTCGGCAGAGGAGATTGAAACAGGATATATGTTGCTAGTGGGCTGGCTTGTCGCTTCATCAGCGCTTGGGCGCACGGAAAGCCGCGGCGGCCATTACCGGAGCGATTTTCCGCGTGAACGCCCGGAGTGGCGGGGGCGGCGCCTCGTGCGGACGAAAGAAGAGTGGGCCCGCCTTGGGGCTGGGAGGTAAAGCGGCAAAGAAAACGGAGGGATGAAAGATGAACCGGTTGAAGCTCGAACAACTGTTGCGACAGTTTTTTCTTGAAGATATTGGCGACGGCGATGTGACGAGCGAGACGATTTTTCCGGCTCATGAACGGGCATCAGGCATGTTTATGGCCAAAGCGGACGGGGTGGTGGCCGGCGTCGGCATTATTGCGGCGGGCTATCAGCTGCTGGATCCGCGCGTCGAAGTAACCATCATGAAACAGGACGGCGAACGGGTCCAAGCCGGCGAAACGATCGCCGTCGCATCCGGACCGGTCGGGCCGCTGTTGTCCGGTGAGCGCGTCATTTTAAACTTGCTGCAGCGGTTAAGCGGCATTGCCACCGTGACGCGACAGGCCGTTGACTTGCTTGGCAATAGCTCCACACGCATTTGCGACACGCGGAAAACGACGCCGGGGCTGCGCATGCTTGAAAAATATGCCGTCACATGCGGCGGCGGCTACAATCACCGCTTTGGCTTGTACGACGGTGTCATGATTAAAGACAACCATATCGCCTTTTGCGGATCGATCGCCCGCGCCGTCAAAACGGTGCGGGAGCGGCTTGGGCATATGGTGAAAATCGAAGTAGAGACCGAAACGGAAGACGAAGTGCTCGAGGCGGTCGAGGCCGGGGTGGATGTCATTATGTTTGACAACCGGACGCCGGATGAGGTGCGGGCGTTCGTCCGGCTTGTGCCAAAGCCGATCATCACGGAAGCGTCGGGGGGAATTACGCTCGCCAATGTGGCGGCGTACGGCGCGACCGGAGTCGACTACATTTCGCTCGGATGTTTAACCCATTCCGCCCCGGCGCTCGATATGAGTTTCAATTTGCGATAATGGAGGGGAGAACCGTGAACGTCCTTGAACAGTTGAAACGGCTGGATGAGATGCCCAAACGGTATAAAACGATGGAACGAAGCGAGCTCGAAGCACGCGCCCGCGCGGTGAAAGAACGGTTCGGCCGGCGCCTTTTCATCCCGGGTCATCACTACCAAAAGGATGAGGTCATTCAGTTCGCCGATGCGACCGGCGATTCGCTTCAGCTTGCCCAGCTCGCGGCAAAGAACAGCGAAGCCGAATATATTGTGTTTTGCGGCGTCCATTTTATGGCGGAAACCGCCGATATTTTAACGAGCGACGACCAAACGGTCATTTTGCCGGACTTGCGCGCCGGCTGTTCAATGGCCGATATGGCCGATATTTTTCAAGTCGAGCGGGCATGGGCGGCGCTTATTGAGCGGTTTGGCGAGACGATCGTGCCGCTTGTGTACGTCAATTCGACCGCGGCGATTAAAGCGTTTGTCGGCCGCCATGGCGGAGCGACCGTCACCTCGTCGAACGCGAAAAAGATGATGGCTTGGGCGTTTTCACGGAATGAACGGATTTTCTTTTTGCCGGATCAGCATTTAGGGAGAAATACGGCCTATGCGCTCGGCATCCGTCTTGACGAGATGGCGGTGTGGGATCCGCATGAGGAGACGCTCCAAGGGGCGGACGATCTCGACAAGGTGAAAGTCATTCTTTGGAAAGGACATTGCTCCGTGCATGAAAACTTCACCGTGCGACAAATCGAGCATATTCGACGGATGAAGCCGGGAATCCATGTCATCGTCCATCCGGAATGCAGCTGGGAGGTCGTCCAGCAAGCAGACTACGCCGGTTCGACAAAATACATTATTGAAACGATCCGCAATGCTCCACCCGGCACCCAGTGGGCGATTGGAACGGAAATGAATTTGGTGAACCGGCTGAAGCATGAACATCCAGACAAAGAAATTGTTTCTCTCAATCCATATATGTGCCCGTGTTTAACGATGAATCGAATTGATTTGCCGCATTTCGTCTGGGCGCTCGAATCGCTTGAGCAAGGAGCGATCGTCAATCGCATCACCGTTCCGAAAGACATCGCCGCAGAGGCAAAAGAGGCGCTCGACCGCATGCTTTCGCTTGCCTAGCTTTTTCCCTGGCTTGACGAGGAGGGATCCTCGTTCGGTCAGGGATTTTTTTATCATAAATCAACGATCATCGTCATACATTGTGTTGAAAGACGATAACGGGAAACAAGCATCGGTTCGATCGAGCGTAAACAGTCTCGGTTTAGGAGGGGAATGGAGTGAAAATCCATATTGTCCAAAAGGGCGACACCCTTTGGAAAATCGCCCAAAAATATGGAGTGGATTTTGAACAATTGAAAAAAATAAATGGGCATTTGAGCGACCCGAATATGATTATGCCTGGAATGAAAATCAAAGTGCCGACAGCAGGGGTGCCGGTCAAAAAAGAGACGAAGGCGCCTGTGTCACCCAAAAAAATGCACGTAAAAGAGCACCCGTACGCGGAGGCGAAACCGTTCGTCTCATTCCACATTGATACCGAGCTTGACACTGCTGTCGCCCCTGCTCCGGAAGGCGAGGCAGCGGTAAACGAACCGGCGGGTGAGGCGCCGAAAGCAGTGGTAAAGAAAACGCCCAAAGCAGTCGTAAAGGAAACACCGAAAGCGCCGGAGAAGAAGGCGGAGAATGTGCCAGTGAATGAAGCGCCAAACGTGCCGGTGAACGAAATGCCAAATGTATCAGTGAATGAAACGCCAAATGTGCCCATCAATGAAGCGCCAAAGGCCGTCGAGAAGGAAGCGCCAAAAGCGGCACCAAAAGCAGTGATGAATGAAGCGCCGAACGTACTGGTGAACGAAACGCCGAATGCGCCCATCAATGAAGCGCCAAAGGCACCGGCGGGTGAGGCGCCGAAAGCGGCGATGAACGAAACGCCAAAGGCTGTCGAGAAAAAAGCGCCAAAAGCAACGGCACAAGAAGCACCAAAAACGCCGAAAGCGGAGGCAAAAGAAGGGGCAAAAGCGAAAGGCGCCTCTGTGCCGCCGCTTGTGCATACGATTCCGCCGGTGGCCCCGCTTCCTCAACTTTCGTTCGCTCAATCGCTGGCCAACGTGCCGCCGATTCCGCCGAAGCCGAGCAATATTTTGCCCAACATGATGAAAGAGGAGGACAATGAAAGCCCAGCTGAATGGAAAGGGGAACCGGCGGCTGAGAGCGAAGACGCGCCGCCGCTGCCGAACATTCCATACGTTCCTGTCGCCCTGCCGACGATCCCAATATTTGGCACTGACCAAGGATGTACGCCAGTGCCGCCAGTTTGGCCGGGGAGCGGTTTTTACGCGCCGCCGCTGCCGATCATGCCGACGTCCTATCCGCCATCGTCTGCGCCGTCGGCCGTTGGGAAAAGCGGTGAAAGTCCGGAAAACGGTTCGGCGCCGTTTCCCGGCATTCACGAAAGCAGCAGTGAATCATTAGAGCCGCCGTTTCCCGGCATTCACGAAAGCAGCAGTGAATCATTAGAGCCGCCGTTTTCTGGGCCTGGGGTTGCCGCCCCGTTTGTCCCGTCCGCAGGGGGCGTTCTCCCGCCGCCCGGCGCTGCAACGCCAGTTTATGCGCCGCCTGCGGCGCACCCCTCGCCTGTCGGCTATCCGCCTTTTGGGTATGCACCGGCCTATGCGCCGCCCCCGTACTATTATGGAGGGTACGCCCTGCCGGCTCCATACGGATATGCGCCGCAGTCAGCGCCGCCGCTTCCGTGGCCAGGCGTCGTTTATCCGACAAGTCCAGCGGGATACTCGCCGCCATCCTACCCGCCATCATCCGCCCCGCCGGTCGCCGGCCCCCGTTTGTTTAGCGAACCGCCGGATGAGGAGAGCGGGCATGGCGAGGAACAATAACCAAGTGAAAAGAGACGCCGCCGGCCGTCTCTTTTTTCTTCTTGACCGCCAATATCGGCTTGTTATTCAACAAGTTGTGGCATTGAAACCGCATGTCTTAGCCATTGCCGCCCGGCAAGGAATGTTTGTCGCCAAAGCGTATCGCTTTCCTGTTGCGGCCGCGCGGCACGCCTGGCTTCTTGCCGCATTAAGGAAGACCGGTTTTTCCGCCGCGCCGGCCCCTATGCCGATCGGGCGCGGAGGAGTGGTTGAAGCCGGCGGATGCTATTGGCTGCTGACGGAATATGTAGCCGGAGCGCGTCCAATCTCGTTTGCCGCTTGGGCTGACGCCGCTGACGGACTTCATTTGCTCGAACGTTACCATACCATAACGGCAAACATCGCCAGCAGCAAGCAGGAGGCGATGGGGCTGCCGCGTGCGCAGCTGTATGACAAATGGCGGCGCCGCTATGAGGAGTTTTGCCGACATTTGCCTGTTGTTGAAACGATCATGGACAAAGAAGACATTTTATTTACGCTGCGCTGGGCGGATTACTGTCTATCAACGTGTCGCGAGCATGCTCCAGAGTTGACGGCGGATTCTGCTGCCATCATTCATGGTGATGTCGCCTCCCATAATTTTTTGCGCACCACAACCGGCCAGATGTACCTCATCGACTATGACGCGGCCGCTCTTGCCTCGCCCGGGCTTGACTATTGCCAATACGCCAATCGCCTCTTGCCGTATATCGGTTGGTCATATTCAACACTCGCCCGTTTCGCTCCGCTTCGCCGTTGGTTGGAAAAACGCTGGTTTTTGCATGCGCTCTTATTTCCGGCTGATGTGTTTCGCGAATGGCGGTCAGCCGCCGCGCGCCGCCGCCCTCTTGTGTTTGACCGCAAGCGGAGAGAACGGTTTGTCCGCCGCCTTTATGCTATGCTACAATGAGAAATGGAATCTTTGGAAAAGGAGTCGAGGGCGGATGCAAGAAAAAATTGACAAACTCGTGCAATGGTTGCGTGACCAAGTCTCATCAGCCGGTTTAAACGGGGCGGTCGTCGGCATCAGCGGCGGCATCGACTCGGCGGTTGTCGCCCATTTGATTA
Organism: Geobacillus sp. CCR; assembly: GCF_052906625.1. Taxonomy (NCBI): domain Bacteria; kingdom Bacillati; phylum Bacillota; class Bacilli; order Caryophanales; family Anoxybacillaceae; genus Geobacillus; species Geobacillus sp. CCR. Next base: position 88,990 of record NZ_JBREBQ010000013.1, read on the forward strand.
AGCGTGCCTTTCCGGACGATTCGCTGGGGCTGATCATGCCTTGCAAAAGCAATCCGAAAGATATGGAAGATGCGCTGAAAGTGGTGAAAAGCTGCGGCATCCGGCATTTGGTCATCGATTTGACCGAGGCGCACCGGACGTTGTTTGGCGCGGTCGAGGCCGAGCTGAAAGCCATCGGGGAATGGAGCGAAGAGCGCGCGCGCCTCGGCGATGCGAATACAAGGGCGCGTTTGCGCATGACGACGTTGTATGCGGTCGCCAACAATTACGGCTATCTCGTCGTCGGTACGGACAACGCCGCCGAATGGCATACGGGCTACTTTACGAAATACGGTGACGGTGGAGTCGATTTAGTGCCGCTCATTCACTTTACAAAAGGCGAAGTGCGCGAAATGGGCCGTCTGCTCGGCGTCCCGGAAGAAATTATCAAGAAAGCTCCAAGCGCCGGACTGTGGGAAGGGCAGACGGATGAAAGCGAAATGGGCACGACGTATGAAATGATCGATAAATATTTAAAAGGGGAAGATATTCCAGAACGCGATCGGAAAATTATTGAACGGCTTCATGAACGTTCGCATCATAAACGGCAGTTGGCGATTGCGCCGCCGAAGTTTTAGCTGTCATCTCGTTGGGTTGAACTGACAGCGATAAACCCCCCGCGTTTGCCGCAAGCTAAACGTAAGGCTGGCTTCATGCCAGCCTTGGGCGAAGGAAACCAAGGGGGGTTTTCCATTGAGATACGCGGTCAGATGGATCGGCGCGTTGTCGGTCGCCGGATTGCTCGCCTCATGCACCAACTACCGGGCGAATGAGGAAGGGGCGCAGCGTTATCATGATGCGGCGAGACCGATCGGTTTTTACTCGACGGAGCGAGGCGACGATTTCCGCTATGGCCGATACGGGACGAATGCGCTCAATTATGACAACCGTTATATATGGGCGCGCCGCGGTCCGGTCACCGATTATTTGACGGACGGCGGCCGCCTCGGAGGACCAGCAGCGACCCGGTTTGACACGGACGTTCCGGCTCTTCCGCCCGACGTCGATTTCGGTGACAGTGATTACAACTACCATGGGCATTTGCACTCGCTAAACGTCGATCCGCACCCGTCGTACTACCGAAGCTATGCCGGCGGTTTGGCTGAGAAGCTCTCCCGCCGCGCCGCAGCGGTGAACGGAGTCGACGATGCCCGCGCGGTTGTGTATGGCGATCAGGCGCTCATCGCGATTGCCACAGACGCCCGCCATCCCAAGCGGCTTGAGAAGCAAATCGAGCAAGCGGTCGCTCCGTACGCGGACGGCAAGCGGGTGCGCGTCACCTCGAATCCGAGCATGTACCACCGCATTCGCACGATTGACAACGCGCTTCGACGCGGGACTCCAATCAATATGGAAGAAATCCGCCGTGATTTGCGCACCATTTTTATCGATGGCACGATTCAAGAACGGCCGGAAAACACTCGGTGACAAACGAAAAAGGCGTCCCAAAAAAGCGGGGCGCCTTTTTTCATGGCTGCTCCTTCGCTGGAGCTTGGCTGACAATTTCCGCGTTTTTTGCTATAGTAATAGTCGGAACATTCCGTTGCGATGAGAGGAGAACTGTCGATGGCTGGACATTCGAAGTGGAAAAATATCCAACGGCGGAAAAATGCTCAAGATGCCAAACGCGGCAAACTGTTCATGAAACTGGCGAAGGAAATTTATGTGGCCGCCAAAAGCGGCGGAGGCGATCCAGCGTCCAATCCGAGCCTGCGCCTTGTCATTGAGAAGGCGAAAGCGGCCAACATGCCGAGCGAAAACATTGAACGGGCGATTAAAAAAGCAACTGGAACCCAAGAACATACCAACTATGAGGAAATTCGCTACGAAGGATATGGACCAGGCGGCGTTGCCGTCATGGTCGTTTGCCTGACGGATAATAAAAACCGCACCGCCGCCAACGTGCGTGCGGCGTTTTCGAAAAACGGCGGCAATTTAGGGGAAACGGGCTGCGTCTCCTATTTGTTCGAGCGCAAAGGGCTGCTCGTGATTGACCGCGAACAGCACAACGTTGATGAGGATGAATTGCTGCTGTTGGCCATTGAAGCGGGCGCCGAGGAGATGGAAACAACGGACGAATCGTTCGAAATTTATACAGCGCCCGAATCGTTTGAAACGGTGAAAGACGAGCTGGAACAGCAAGGATTCACGTTTGCCAGCGCGGAAATTACGATGATTCCGCAAACGTATACGACGCTTGAGGGCGACGATTTGAAAAAAATGCTGAAGTTGATCGATACGCTTGAAGATGATGATGACGTCCAAGAAGTGTACCATAATTTGGACGAATCGGTGCTTGAGGAGTAGCGACGTCCGTCGGCGAAGCCGGCGGATTTTTTTTGTACATACGTTCGAAGGTCGTGGAACATAATGGAATATGATGATCGAGCGCCGTTGGCTCGAATCCCCGCCCCACTTTTTGGATCGGCGGCAGCTTGCTTGGCAAAAAAGCTGATGGATCAAGGAATAAAATGGCGTCCGCTGGTGAAACTAGTGGCGTAAAGGAACCATCATCCGAGAAGAGAGGAACAAACGATGCGAATTCTTTCCCTCATACTGTGGATCGCCGCCATCGTGTTGCCGGTTCATTCGGCCTCCGCCGCACCGGTTAAGATGACGATTGTGCTCGAGCGGCAATACTTGGACGGAGAGATGAGCGAAGAGAAAGTCACCGAAACCGTCGATTCGATGACAGAAATATGGAAAAAATATCGCGGTTGGCAACTCGTGACGCTCGATGATCAGACGATCGTGTTTCGCAAAACAATCAACGACATTTCGCCGTTGTTAAAAACAAACGGCTACTTCGGAATTACGGACGATGGCACGTTGTCTATCTTCAACGGCAAACCGGGCCGGTCGAGCGAAATCATCCAGTCGTTTTTCCAAATCGACGTGCAAAAGCTCGAAAGCCGTCAGCAAGAAAAGCTGAAGAAAGGAATTCGCGTCCTCTCGAAAGAGCGGTATGAACAAGTGATCGAAATGTACCGCCATTTTGCGGTCGTCCAATAAACCAAGCGAAAGCCCGTGGTGCAAAGCGCATCGCGGGATTTCTTTTTGCTATAATGAAATCATATGATACAATGAAAGGACGAAAAAAGGAGAGGAGCATCCATTGATCGAGTTTATCCGTGGGTATGTCGATTACGTCTGCCCGGAATATATCGTCATCGACCATAACGGCATCGGCTACGAGATCTTTACGCCGAACCCGTTTGCGTTTCAGGAAAGCCGCGAGGCGGCGGTGACCGTCTATACATACGAATATGTACGCGAAGGTGTGCACGCCTTGTACGGGTTCCCAACGCGCGAGGAGCGCAACTTGTTCGCCAAGCTGCTGCAAGTGTCGGGCATCGGGCCGAAAGGCGGCCTCGCCATTTTGGCGGCCGGGTGTCCGGATGAACTGGCGCGGGCCATCGAGGAAGAAAACGAGGCGTTTTTATGCAAGTTTCCAGGCGTGGGCAAAAAGACGGCCCGGCAAATGATTTTGGATTTAAAAGGGAAGCTCGGGGCGCTTGCGGCGCCGGCGGCTGCACGTTCGGCCGCACCGCTTTCCGGTGCGCTCGCCGAGGCGGTGGCGGCGCTCAAGGCGCTCGGCTACGCTGAACGGGAGATCGAGAAAATCATTCCGGCGCTCCGCGAAGAAGCGATGTCGACGGAACAGTATGTGAAGCGGGCGCTGGCGCTGCTTTTGGGATAAACAGCGGCCAAAGGGAGGAATGACGGTGAAGGAACGGCTTGTATCCGGGGAGGTCTTAGGGGAAGAAACTGCGCTTGAACCGAGTTTGCGCCCGCAATATTTGCATGAATATATCGGGCAAGATAAGATCAAAGAAAACTTAAAAGTGTTCATTGAAGCGGCCAAGCTCCGCGAAGAGACGCTCGACCATGTGCTGCTGTACGGACCGCCGGGGCTTGGGAAAACGACGCTCGCCGTGATCATCGCCAATGAAATGGGCGTCAAGCTGCGAGCGACATCTGGACCGGCGCTCGAGCGGCCGGGAGATTTGGCGGCGCTTCTCACTTCGCTTGAGCCGGGGGATGTGCTCTTTATTGATGAGATCCACCGGCTGCCGCGGGCGGTGGAAGAGGTGCTCTATCCGGCGATGGAAGATTATTGCTTAGATATCACGATTGGCAAAGGGCCGGATGCGCGCACGCTTCGCCTCGACTTGCCGCCATTTACGCTCGTCGGGGCGACGACGAGAGCCGGGGCGCTGTCGGCGCCGCTTCGCGACCGGTTTGGTGTCATCAGCCGGCTCGAATACTATCACGTCGACCAACTCGCCCAAATCATTGAGCGGGCGGCGGCCATCTTGCAAATCGGCATCGAGCGCGAAGCGGCGCTTGAGCTTGCCCGTCGGGCGCGCGGCACGCCGCGCATCGCCAACCGTTTGCTGCGGCGCGTCCGCGATTTTGCGCAAGTGCGCGGAGAGGGGGGAATTACGCTGCCGCTTGCTGTCGAGGCGCTCGAGCGGCTGCAAGTCGACCGGCTCGGGCTCGACCAAATCGACCATAAGCTGCTTTCAGCGATGATTGAAAAATTCGCCGGCGGCCCGGTCGGGCTCGAAACGCTGGCGGCCGTCATCGGCGAAGAAGCACAAACGATTGAAGAAGTGTATGAGCCGTACTTGATGCAGATCGGTCTCTTGCAGCGTACGCCGCGCGGGCGCGTCGTCACGCCGGCTGCGTACACCCATTTCGAAATGGAGGTTCCGAAGCGGTGAACAGCTTGCCAAAGTTGATCATGACGATCGGCGTTGTGCTCATCATTGTCGGGTTTGTCATGCAGTTTGTCAAACTCGGCCGCTTGCCGGGGGATATCGTCATCCGCAAAGGGAATATGACGTTTTATTTTCCCGTTGTGACATCCATCTTGCTGAGCGTTGTGTTATCGTTGATTTTTTACGTGCTCGGACGATTTCGCTGAAGGAAGGAGAACTGCGTCAACTACCCCCACTTAGCTAACGCTTGAAGTGGGGGCTTGCAACTCCCCAGAAGTGCAAACGGACTTCGTCCTCCTTCCTTGACTTGGGGTTGCATCAGGGGGCAGGTTGACGACTACCCAACGA
>NZ_JBREBQ010000014.1:0-84666 GCF_052906625.1 Geobacillus sp. CCR
GGCCGCCTTTCAACCAAAGACCATGCGGTCTTCGGTGTTATCCGGTATTAGCTCCGGTTTCCCGGAGTTATCCCGGTCTTGCGGGCAGGTTGCCCACGTGTTACTCACCCGTCCGCCGCTGACCAAACCAGAGCAAGCTCCGATTTGGTCCGCTCGACTTGCATGTATTAGGCACGCCGCCAGCGTTCGTCCTGAGCCAGGATCAAACTCTCCAAAGAAAGTTGATTGGCTTTTCGGATTGTCCAGCTTCGGCCCGCCGCCGCTCGGGGTCAAATAACCTTCGCCTTCGGGATTGTAAATCCCTGCAGGCGAAGAACATTTGCCCATCGCGGCGACCCGCGGGCCTCAGCTTTTCGTTGCGCTTCGTTTCGTTCAGTTTTCAAGGAACAAGCTTTCGACTGTTTTGTCTCTCTCAAACAGCTCTTTTATGTTAGCATAACATCTTTTTGGATGTCAACTGCTTTTTTGCTTCGCATCGCTGTCAAACAACCTCTTTGATCAGCGACGTTTTCTAATATACCACCTTAACTCGAAAAAAGCAATACCTTTTTTAAAAAAATTTTAGGACGCGCTGATCCATCCCCGTTCCCTCTTCTCCATCCCACAGGAAAGCGTTCTTTTCCTAAAAAAGGGGAATGAACACCGGCGCGAGTGCATACATTTCTTCTATGGCATCGCTATATAGATGCGATTGGACGCCTTCACATCGACGGCTTTTGCAGAGCGACTGGATGGACTGTCAGGCGACCGAACAACGCCGCTTCCAGCCCCACGCCTGGGTCTGTGAAGCAGGTAGTCGTTCCGTCTTCCGCCACGCCAAGGTGCAGCGAAGAAGACGGCTGTTTGCCTCGGGCGGTCGAAATAGGCAAGCGACTTTTTTCGTCAAGGACGTGGAGAACTTTTCCGTTTTGCATCTATATCGTTGTTGCGATCCTTTCATCAAGGAGGCTTCTTCACTTTGATTCGCGTGTTATCACCAATCAACTTTGACGTTTCTAGTTCGTTTTCGCTTCCGGCCAGCGAACAACGAATCTTAGATGCCCTTGTTTCCTCGCCTAAGTTGTATACGTATGCAAATAAACACCAGCTTCGATTTGAAATCGCCTTGCGCGACCGCATTGTTCGGGCGGCGGGCGAGTTGGCGAAAAGCCGGGCGCGGTTTGCCATTTTCCGTTTTTCGCGCTGCAACAGCGATTTTTGGACGCGGGACGAGCGCGGCGGCTTCCGTCTTCGCCCAGATGTCACGGCTTCCGAAGCGATTCAGGACATTTTTGTCCATAGCGAGCGATACGCGTTTGAATGCGCGACCGCGATCGTCATCGTGTTTTACAAGGCCGTGCTTGACGTAATCGATCCAGCGGCATTCAACCGGCTGTTTGCGGATTTGCTGCTGTATGACTGGCATACCGACCGGGATCTTGGCATTCAAACAAAAAAAGATGAACACTTTCTCCCCGGAGATTGCCTCTATTTTAAAAACCCGGAATTCGATCCGTTGACGCCGCAATGGCAAGGGGAAAATGCCATTTACTTAGGCGACGGCTTCTTTTACGGGCATGGCATCGGCATTCAAACAAAGGAGGGCATCATCGCCGCGCTCAATCGAAAACGAAAGCGGGGAGCCACGAAATCCGCTTACCTGCTTCCCGATATCACGCAAGTCGATTTCGCTTATTTGTCCCAATTCGCCCGCGGCTTCGATGAATTCCGCCTGCCGATCCGCCGCTCTTCCTTTATCTTTGGAACGCTAGGGTCCGCTGCGTTCTTGCACCGTTAGCGGACCTTTTTCGTTTTTCTCCCACAAATACAGGGCGATTCCTGTTAAAATAAAAATACCGCCGATCCATTGAAACGGACGGATCGGTTCGCCAAACAGCCAGTAGGCCAAGGCGGAAGCGCCGATCGGTTCAAATAAAATCGCCATCGACACCGTCGAGGCGCTGACCCATTTGACCGCCCAGTTCATCACCGAATGGCCGAGCAGCGTTGGAATGACGGCGAGGGCGAGAAAACAAAGCCAATCCGTCAGCTGATACGCCGTCAGCGAAAGGCGAAACAGCATCGCGTACAGCCACAACACCGCCGCGCTGATGCTATAGACGATATAGGTATACGTCATCAATGACAACCGTTGTCGCACCTCTTGGCCGAACAGCCAATACGCCGTGACAAACGCGCACGCAAGCAGCGCCAATCCATCGCCGTACAGCGCTTCCCCGCTGACGCGGAAGTCTCCCCAGCTGATGAGGATGCTGCCGATCATGGCCAACACCGCGCTCCCGACCGCGCCGACGGTCAACCGTTCGCGGAAAAACAACGCGCCGCCTGCGAAGGCAAACAGCGGCTGCAGCGTCACAAGCACGACCGAACTGGCGACGGATGTATAGTCGAGCGATTCAAACCAAAGGATAAAATGAAAGGCAAGCAAAACCCCAGAACAAAGCGAAAACAGCCAATCGCGCCGGGAGACGCCTCGGAGTTCGCTTCGATGCCGGAGGAACAACGGCGTCATGATGGCGACGGCCAAAAAGAGCCGATAAAAGGCGATCACCGCGGACGGCGCCTGCGACCATTTGACGAAAATGGCCGATGTTGACACGGCAAGCGCGCCGATGAATAGAGCGGCATAAGCCTTTGCTGTGCTTGGCGGCTTCATGTTTCTGCCAACTCACTTTCTACGAAAAGGAGTGTGCGCCCTGATCTACCACTTTCATGCGGAAGGGCGGACAAAAATGGTTCACGAACGTTTTCTTACATTATACCATGAACGAGGTGAGAAACGATGATGTTTGATCCGTTCCTCAAACTAGGGATTTCCGCCATTCTCGGGCTGATCATTGGGCTGGAACGGGAATTGAAGCGAAAACCGGTCGGTTTGAAAACGTGTCTTGTGATTTCCATTTCCAGCTGCTTGCTTACAATCGTTTCGATCGAATCGGCGTACGTCTTTCCGCTCAAAGACCATATTACGATGGACCCGCTTCGACTGGCGGCGCAAATTGTGTCCGGGGTCGGTTTTTTAGGAGCAGGCGTCATTTTGCGCCGCGGCAACGACAGCATCACCGGGCTGACAACCGCCGCGATCATTTGGGGGGCGGCAGGGATTGGAGTAGCGGTCGGCGCAGGCTTCTATTGGGAATCGGCGTTCGGCGTCGCGCTTCTCATTGTCAGTGTGGAACTCATTCCGTTTTTGATCAATTTTTTTGGACCAAAGCAGCTGCGCGAAAAAGAGGTGCTGTTGCAAATCACCGTGGCGGACGCCAAAAACATTACAAAGGTCATCGACCATTTAAAACAACAGGACATCAACATTAAAACGATGCGCATTAAAGACGTTGAAGAGAATGAACATTTGCTGAAACTAAGAGCCGTCATTGACCAAAAGCGCTCGACCGCCGAACTTTACTACGTCATCCGCTCCATTGACGATGTCGTGCACGTTGATATTGAAAGCGGGTGATCAAAAAAGGATTGCAATTGTCCGCATCCATATATATAATGGGACATGGACAGATCATCCATATCCTTTTTTGGGGCATTAGCTCAGTTGGGAGAGCGTCGTGCTGGCAGCGCGAAGGTCACCGGTTCGAGCCCGGTATGCTCCATTTGCCCAACCCTTGCCGTGCAAGGGTTTTTTATTTTTGTTTCGGGAGATGGCGATGAGCCATCCCCCTGTGAACAAATTCCCAAAAGAAGCCTCCCACCATCTAAACGTGAAGGGGCGCCAGCACCAGTGAACGACCTGACTGAACCTCAAATCGTGGGGCACACAAGAAATCGCTCGGTTCACGTCCCGTCATGAGATGAGACTCCTCGGACTCTTACGCCCTTCGGCTTCATCCGTCCGGGTTGGTTTTGTATTTTTTCAGACGTTCCTCCAACTCACGGCGCGCCTGCTCGATGTCAAAGTCGTCGTCTTCCGGCTGGCTGTAATCCATCTTCAGCCAATCCGGCACGATCTCGGTGCGGATCGGTTTCCGCATCGTTCTGCCGCCATCGGATGAAGGCGGGGCGGATCGTTGCTTCATCCGCTCTTTTCGAAACGCCAACCGCGCGGCGCGCACTTCGTCCACGGTGCGATACCCTTTTTCCGTCCAGTCGCGCAAAATCGTTTCCACGTACACCCACCGTTTGGCGCCGTTTTCCACCGCGATTTTCAATGCTTCCAACACCAATTCCTCGGACGCATCGTCCACCCATGCATTGATCTTTTCCCGCAAATAATCGCCGATCACGCCAAACCCGTTTTCCTCACAGAAGCGAACGATCTCCTTGTATGTGCGCACGCGCGCGTCTTCTTCGTCTTCTCTTTTGATCTCTGATGTCATCTCTGTTGTCGTCTCTGGTATTGGTCTTGTCAAATTGAGCACCTCGACCGCCCAGTTTGACCAGCTGGATGGTTCATTTTGTGCAAATGGACGGACTGTTTCGCCCATCGTCTGCTCATTTTGGCCGATCGAAACGCCATCGTAAACGGCCGAAATCTGATCTTGTTGAATCGTCGAAACGCTGCTTTGCCTCATCGCCCCCCCATCTTCAGTGGGCAAAACCCTATTTTGAACCGTCAAAATGCCATCTTGAGCCGTCAACATCCCCCCTTGAACCACAGAAGCGCCGCCTTGAACGGCCGAGATGCCATCTTGCACAATCGAATCCCCATCGTGCGTCGTCAAACCCTCATCGTGAACGAACGAAACCCCGTTTTGAGTGAACGAAACCGCACCTTGAACGATCGAAACACCATTGTGCGCGGTCATCACGCCATCATCTGCCGCCTGCCCATGTTGTCCGTCCGACATTTCTGATATTTCTTTCGTTATTTCGGCCAGTTTGTCATAGTCGATCCGATACCATTTCGTTTTATCGATCTTGGAGCGGTTGAAATTCGCCGCGACGATGATCCCCATTTTTTCCAGTTTAAGAATGATCCGGCGAATCGTGCTTTCCGACCAGAACGGGAATTGTCGCTGCCAGTCTGCATACGTGTTGTACACCCACTTATAGCCGTCATGGACGTTTTCGCTTTTCTTGAGCCAATAATGCAGCTGCTGAACAACGATGCTTTCGTTCAACCCGATCGCCAAAGCGAGTTGCGGCAAAATGACCAACGGTTGATCATCGAAAAGCAAGTTGGACATGTCATCCTCTCCCCCTCAGACGAGATGTTTCCTCATCGTTCCACTTTTTTGATAAACTTTATCGTGAACGAACGCAAACCGCCTAACAGCGCGATAACGGCCATATTGGCTTGATTTTTCGCTGAAAAACGGAAAAAACCGGCATAACATGTGCGATCGTGTGCTGAAACCCATCCATTGCGGACATCCGGTTTTTGTTCAAGAGGAAGAAATGTTTTTCGAGTGGAGGGATCGTTTTTGAAACGAATGGTCATATTCTTGTTTTGTTTCCTGTTGATGTTCCCGATTTCCGCTTTTGCCCACCCTGGCGAGCTTGATGAGTTGGGCGGGCACTTCCGCGGCAGCGACTGCGTGTATTTGCTCCATGAGCCGACTGCGCTGGCGAAGCAGGCGAAAACGAAACAAGAGCTTGTCCAGCTTATTCAAACATACAACGGCAATGAACGATGCAAGCGGCATCTCACCCCAGAGCGAATCGACCTGGACGGCCATACACTGGGGAAGAAAGAAGATCGTTCTACGTTGCGCCTTGGCCGCACCTACCCGGCTGAATTGGTCGAGTGCATCGACGGCGATACGGCGAAATTCCGCGTCAACGGCCATGTATACACGACGAGGTTTTTGTTCATTGATACGCCGGAGAGCACGATCCAAGTCGAACCGTATGGGAAAGAAGCAAGCCGATTTACATGTTCCCGCTTGCATCAAGGGAACATTTTGCTTGAGACCGACGGAGACGCGCTGTTTGACAAATACCAGCGGCTGCTCGCCTGGGTGTGGGTCGGCAAGCGCCTGCTGCAAGAAGACCTCGCCAAAGCCGGACTTGTCGAAGACTTTTATGACTATGGCGATTACAAATACGAAGCGCGCGTCCGCAAGGCGTACGAGGAGGCGAAACGAACCGGAGCAGGCATGTACGGCAAGCACGCCTCTGGAGAGAGGGAGGGGGCAGGGACGGAAACGCGGCCGCAGACCGGGGAAAAGACGGCCAAGACCGTTCACCCGCCGGCTTTGGAGAACAAAACGCCGCTCGAACGATCCGGCCGTCCGGTTCTTTATACGCTGCTTGGCCTAGCGGCGGCCGCCGCGCTCTATTGGCTCATCCGCCGGTTGACATGATCAACGGCCGGTGATGGAACGAATATCAGGCTTTGCAACAATGTTTTTCAAATTGAAAAAACCTTGCAGCGCCGCAGTTTCATCCCTTGAGCTTTCTCACGAACGGATCGAGCGAATCCGTTGGGTTTCGCCGGCCTTCTGGGGAAAAGAAAAAGCCTGTCCCCAGCGGGCAGGCCTTTTCTTCAACGTTTTCACCTCGTTTTCTTTCTCCCTCATTGCCTCGGCAGCAGCTCTTCAATGCCGTCCGGGCCGCTTTCCATCCGCGCCGGCGACTCGCCGAGCCGCCGAAATCCGTATTTCTCAAGGCGCATGATTTGTTCGTCGGTCAAGTCTGCATATGCGACAACGGACGGCGTGCCGGACGATTTGTAAATCAAATTGCCGGTCACCGGGCATTGAAACGCGTCAGCGACAAATCCTTCCCCATCTTGGATCGTAAACAGCCGAATCGGCATGACGTTCATATCCTTCCCTCTTTCCGTTCATCCTCATTACTTATGACTTCCCCGCCTCCCCCCATTCTATACAAGCCGTTTGCCGACAATGACCAAATCGCGTTCCACGCCGTCCAATTCCGCCACGCGCGGAAAATATCCCCATCGTTCAAATCCGAAGCGGGAGAAAAGCCGCAAACTTGGTTCATTATGCGCAAAAATAAAGCCGAGCAGCGTCTTGATCCCAAGTTCGGGCGCCCGTTCGACCGCCCGCTCGAGCAGCTTCGTCCCAAGCCCCCGGCCGCGGTGCGTTTCGGCGATATAAATGCTTACCTCCGCCGTATGGCGGTACGCCGGGCGGCCGTAAAACGACTGAAAGCTGAGCCAGGCGCAAACCGCGCCGTCGTCCTCGACGACCCAAAGCGGACGATTGTGCGGGTCATGGGCCTCAAACCACGCCCGCCGGCTTTCGACCGACACCGGCTCCAAGTCCGCCGTCACCATCCGGCTTGGGATCGTTTCATTATAAATGCGGACGATGTGCGGCAAATCCACCGCGGCCGCATCGCGGATCAAACATGATTCCATCTTTCCATCTCCCCTTTTGCAAACAGTCATTTTATTTCCATCAGTGAAAAAAGCGAGAGTATAATGATACATATGTACAAACAAAGAAAGGGGAAAGAGATGAAACGCCAGCTTGTCGTCTATCTTGTGTCGCTCGCCGCGTTTCTCGGCCCGTTTACGCAAACGATTTACACTCCTATTTTACCAGAAGTGCGGGAGGCGTTTGCGACTTCTTCGTTTTTGATCAACTTGACGATTTCCATTTTCACTTTCTTCCTGGCGATGATGCAAATCGTCTATGGCCCGCTCACCGACCGGAAAGGACGGAGGACGGTGCTGCTTGGCGGCATCGTACTTGACCGTGCTGTCCATTTTCTTTTTCTTGATCGCGGCCCAACGATCGCTTTCGCTGCTTGTTTTGGCCATCGCCTTGTTCGGCTTGTTTTTAGGCCTTTCGCTCCCAGTGCAGACGACCGTACTGACGAACGTTTTTCAAGCGAACCGCTCGACAGCGATCGGCGTGTACAACTTTTTCCGCTATATGGGCATGGCGTTCGGACCAATGATCGGCAGCGCGCTGTTTGCCGCTGGAGGGTATCATCTCGTCTACGGAATCGATGATATTCTCTTTTTCGCCTGCGCCTTGCTGTTGACGGTGCGCGTTGCCCGGACGCGCCGCCAATCCGCTGTCTGACAAAACGAAGCCGCTTGCCCGACATGTCGTTCGGCAAGCGGCGGATTTCCCCGTCTTTCGCTCCATCAACGTTTCATCCGATGTCTACGTCCTTGCACCGACTCCCTCTGATTGTCGTCTGAAAAGCCGTCTTGTTCACGAAACAGACGGCGAACAACAACCGTTTTCTTGCGGGCCGCCCGGACGCTTCATGCCGGAAAACGCCTTTACTCGAACCAAGCAACGCAAGAAGGCTCCCGCACTGTCAGCCGGCCTCCCCTTTTCACTCCCGCTCTTCCGTCAATTCCGAAACCGGCACATCCCGGCGCTCATGAAGCCGGCCATCGCGCAAATGGACGGTCGCCGTCTGTTTTTCTTCATCATACCCGTCAATCCATACCGACACGCCGTTGTAATACACCGGGATATCGGCAGGGGAAGAAACGATTTGTTTGACACGGTTCATATCCATGACCACTGTCCCCTTTCTGTGATGTTCCGTTTCCTAGTATGGGAAAAAACAGGAATGTTTATGCAAAAACGGCTCACACTAAAAAAGACAAAAGCAAAAGAGGGGTGGACGATGAGAACAAGGAACGTGCTGTTATCGTATTGGCGCTGGCCGCCCGTGCTTCGTCTGTTTGTCTCGGCAAGCGCGTTGATCGTGCTGTTTGGCGCGCTGATGCGCTTCATTGAACCAGAGACGTTCCGCACGGTGTTCGACGGCGTGTGGTGGGCGATCGTGACGTCGGCGACAATCGGCTACGGCGACATCGTCCCGAAAACGGTCTCCGGAAAACTCGCGGCCATTGGGCTTATCATCCTTGGCACCGGCATCCTCACCGCTTATTTCGCTTCCGTCTCCGCCGCGGCCGCCGCCCGGGAAACCGCCTTTACAAGCGGACAGCTCCGGTATACAGAGCGCGGCCATGCGGTGATCGTCGGCTGGAACGAGCGGGCGCGCGAGGTGCTGCTCCGCCTCGCGCGGCACGACGCCTCCATGCGCTTCGTTCTCATCGACGCCACTGTTCCGTCCCACCCGCTTCTGAACGCGCCGGTTCATTTCATTAAAGGAACGGCAAGCGACGATGCGGTGCTGGAGAAGGCCAATATTCAAGAAGCGCGTTTTTTGCTCATCACCGCCGATCCGCATAAAGCGGAAGCGGAAGCCGATAAAGATACGATTGTCACGCTGCTTGCCGCCAAAAGCCTCAACCCGTCGGTGTACGCCATCGTGGAAATCCTAACGGGCCGAAACGTCCAGAACGCCTTCCGCGCCGGGGCGGATGAGGTGATTCAGACAAACTTGCTGGCGAGTTTCGCCATGGCCGCCAGCCTTCGCTCGCCGGGCGCCGCCAGCGTGTGGGAGACGGCGCTTTACCGCCTGGACGGACAGACGCTCTGCCTTCTCGAGCCAGACGAACAGCAAATCGGCCAGCCATTCGCCGCCGTTCAACAGCAGCTGCTCAAGCAAAACGTGACGCTGCTTGGCGTCATCCATGGAGATCACGGAGCGATTTCCGTTGCACCGGACCGCCCGATTCAACAAAGCGACCGCCTGTTCGCGCTTGCCCCTTAATCGAGCAGGCGGCGCTCCAGTTCTTGGACAAGCGCCTTTCCGACGGAAATGTATCGCTCGGGTACGGTCGCATCCGGGTCTTGCGGCTCGGCAAACTGATTGAATGAGGCGCTGATGTTGCCGACATCGGCGAAATCATCGATGCCCCGTTGGTATTTATGCGCAAGCAAAAACGGCCGCCCAAGCTCCACCGTCGTTCCGTGCGAATCAAGCTGCCCGTCGACCGCCCGAAACGGCACGCGCAAAAACTGATAGCCCGCGTCATCGGCGATTTTGTAGTCGAAATAGCCGTGATCGTAGTCCCACCCGCCGCCGATTGTATATCCCATTGGTTTTAATTGCTCTTCCAAATGGTACAGTTGAAATTGTTTTCCTTCCAAACGCGATGGCATTTCAATCATGCACAATCCCTCCTTTCTTTTATCGTTTCCCGTTCGGCGGGGATTATTTGTCCGCGGCAGCTTCAGACGCTTGGCGAAAAACGGCAGGGAGCAATAAACCCTCGCCCGGGCGTTGTGCGGCCGAACGACCCGGTTCATGTATAACAAAACACCTCTTCCCCCGCAAAAGGGAAGAGGCGCTTTTTCCGTCGTTCCGTCCGCCATTTTGGGCGCGACTCGGGTCGAGCCGCGAGTCATCTCCCCCGAGAAAACAGCGGCTTGGCGATGGAACACGTTGTTATTTCAACCGTTTCTCCAGTTCTTCCTTCAACTGCTCATAGCCTGGTTTGCCGAGGAGGGCGAACATATTCTTTTTGTATGCTTCCACTCCCGGTTGGTCAAATGGATTCACCCCGAGCAAGTAGCCGCTCATGGCGCATGCTTTTTCAAAGAAGTAGACAAGGTAGCCGAACGTATATTCATCGAGCTTCGGCAACGTGATGACCAAGTTCGGCACGCCGCCGTCCGTATGGGCGAGCAGCGTCCCTTCGAACGCTTTTGTGTTGACGAAATCAACCGTTTTTCCCGCCAAATAGTTCAGCCCGTCGAGGTCGTTTTCTTCGGCTTCAATGATCAGCTCATGACGCGGTTCTTCCAGCTTCAACACTGTTTCAAACAAATCGCGGCGCCCTTCTTGAATGTATTGGCCGAGCGAATGCAAATCGGTCGAGAAATCAGCGGAAGCCGGGTAAATGCCTTTTTGATCCTTCCCTTCGCTTTCGCCGAACAGCTGCTTCCACCATTCGGCGAAATAGTGCAGCGCTGGTTCGTAGTTGACGAGCAGCTCGATCGTTTTCCCTTTGTTGTACAAAATGTTGCGGATGGCGGCGTATTGGTAAGCGGCGTTTTCCTCAAGCTCCGAGGAGCTGAAATCGTCACGCGCTTTGGCCGCTCCTTCCATCATGGCGTTAATGTCCGCGCCGCTTGCGGCAATCGGCAGCAACCCGACCGCCGTCAGCACCGAGTAGCGGCCGCCGATGTCATCCGGAATGACAAACGTTTCATACCCTTCCTCGTTGGCGAGCGTTCTTAACGCGCCGCGCTTGCTGTCCGTCGTCGCATAAATGCGGCGGCGCGCTTCCTCTTTGCCGTATTTATCCTCGAGCAGTTTGCGGAAAATACGGAACGCGATCGCCGGCTCGGTCGTCGTCCCCGATTTGGAAATGACGTTGATCGAGAAGTCTTTTCCTTCCAAGAAATCGATGACGTCTTTCATGTACGTCGAGCTGATGTTGTTGCCGACAAAAATGATTTGCGGCGTTTTCCGCTTTTCTTTTGGCAAGGCGTTGTAAAACGAATGATGCAGCATCTCAATCGCCGCGCGCGCGCCAAGATACGAGCCGCCGATGCCGATCACAAGAAGGACATCGGAGTCTGATTGAATCTTTTTCGCCGCCTCCTTGATGCGGGCGAATTCGTCTTTGTCATAGTCGACCGGCCAGTCAAGCCAGCCTAAAAAGTCGCTCCCGGTTCCGGTTTTTTCGTGAAGCGAATGATGCGCGACTTTCACCGCATCGCGCAAGTATGTAAGCTCATGTTCGCCAAAAAAGGCGAGCGCTTTGGAATAGTCAAAGCGAATGTGGGTCATCGATTTCCGCCTCCCCTTCAAGAATCATTGTCTTCTTTCACTTTAGCGGAATAAACAAGGGAAATCAAGCAGCCCACCTTTTTTGGAAACGGATTCATTTTTCGCCATGTTCGCCGCGCCGATTTCCTTGCGTGACACCTGGAGGGATGGTGATGCAACGAAAAAGACAGCTTATCCCAACCATTTTTCAATTAGAGAAACCTTGTGAAGTTCGTCTTCTTTCCTGATGAAACGTCGCCGATTTGGGAACAAAACTCGTTTTTCACCAGCCTTCTAGGGGCTCAGGCTGCTCGCCTCAAGAAACGTAATCAACGTTGTGCTTTTTCCTCATTCGAGAACCATGGATTCGGGCGAGGCGGCTGTTTTTCGCGCCCTCCTCCCTTTCCGCCGTCCTGCGGGATTGGGAGCGCACCCAGGCAAACCAAGAAAATAGGAAAAGCGCCAGCTCAGGCAGATTCCGTCGCCGAGCCGGCGCCATCATCGATTGATTCGCGAAACCGCCGCATCGCCTCATTACAGGGAAGCGCGCAAAATGGCGAGCACATCATCGCGGTTCAATGTTTTGAAACGGCCGAACTCGCCAAACGCCATCGCTTTATCGGCCATCAGCTCCAAGTTTTCCTCGCCGATGCCATAGTCCGCAAGCCGCGACGGCGCCCCGAGGCTCGACCAGAACTCGCGCAGCCGCTCGATGCCTTCAAGCGCCACATCCCGCTCCGATTTGCCCGCCGGATCGACATCAAAGACGCGCACCGCGAGCTGGGCGAAACGGCTGACATTTTCATCGAGCACATGCTTCATCCAGTTCGGGAACAAAATCGCCAATCCCCCGGCGTGCGGGATGTCATACACGGCGGAAACGGCATGCTCAATATTGTGCGTCGCCCAGTCGCCGCGGACGCCCATTTGCAAGAAGCCGTTTAAGGCGATCGTGCCCGAGTACATGATCGTCTCGCGCAGCTCGTAGTTTTCCAAATCGTTGATCAGTTTGGGCGCCGTTTCGATCACGGTTTTCAACACCGCTTCACACATCCGGTCTTGCAATGGCGTGTTCGGCGTATGGTGGAAATATTGCTCAAACACATGCGACATCATATCGACAATGCCGTAAACCGTATGGTCTTTCGGAACGGTCATCGTATACGTCGGATCCAAAATCGAAAATTGCGGGAACGTAAACGGGCTGCCCCAGCCGTATTTTTCTTTCGTCTCCCAGTTTGTGATCACCGAACCAGAATTCATCTCCGACCCGGTCGCCGCCAGCGTCAAGACGACGCCAAACGGCAGGGCGCCGGTGACGGGCGCTTTTTTCGTGATAAACTCCCACGGATCGCCATCGAATTTCGCCCCGGCGGCGATCGCTTTCGTGCAGTCGATGACGCTGCCGCCGCCAACCGCCAGCAAAAATTCGACGCCTTCCCGCTTGCAAATGTCCACCCCTTTTCTTACGGTCGAGACGCGCGGGTTCGGTTCGACGCCTGGCAGTTCGATGACCTCGGCGCCAATATTCCCCAATATCTTCATGACTTCCTCATACAATCCGTTTCGTTTGATGCTGCCGCCGCCATACACGAGCAGCACTTTCTTGCCGTAGCGCGGCACTTCTTCTTTGAGCCGTTCGAGCTGCCCTTTTCCGAAAATCAGTTTCGTCGGGTTGCGGAAAATAAACTCTTGCATATGGATGCCCTCCTTTTCCTGAATCTATTATGGCAGCGCCTGCCACCGGTTGTAAAGCCAACTGCTTTGGCGGCAAACGATGCATATTTTTCACGACTGCGATTCATCCTATAAGTTGAAAAGAAATTTTCCAAAGGAGGCAAACAAGATGGGAGCATTGCAGCGCATTGCGCTATTGTTGACCATTATCGGCGCCATTAACTGGGGACTGATCGGCTTTTTCCAATTTGACTTAGTCGCCGCCATTTTCGGCGGCCAAGACTCCGTTTGGTCGCGCATCATCTACAGCTTGGTCGGCATCGCCGGCTTGATCAACTTGGCGCTTTTATTTAAACCGGCCGAAGAACTTGGGCGCACCGAGCCAAAGACATCGCGCACATAATGAAACACAAAGGGACACGCACCGCTTGGCGGTGGGTGTCTTCTTTTTGCGCCTCTCCCGGCCCAAAAGCGTCATGGACTCTCGCCGCTTGGCGGCAGGGTTCTTATGGTTTCGGTCCATCTTCTTTCTTGGACTGCTCAATCCATTCGCGCAGTTTTTCCTTCAACGGGCGAAACCCCGACTTGAGCGGCATTTTCATGCGCATATGGCGTTTTTCCTTTTCCTCGGCGGGTTCAAGCGCCTTTAGGGACAGGCTCGCCCTCCTCGCCTTTCGATCGACGTCCAACACCTTGACCGTCACTTCATCCCCGACATGGACGTAATCGCGCACATCTTTCACAAATTGATGGGAAATTTCAGAAATATGGATCAGCCCTTGCATGCCGTCCTCAAGCTGGACGAACGCGCCATACGGCTGAATGCCCGTCACCTTCCCTTTCACGATCGCTCCTCGTTTGATCGTTGACAAGCGAAACACTCCTATTGATGAATTTCGTCTATGTTTCTGTATTATAACATAGACCGACAGCAAACCCCAAAAAAAGATGTCCCGCCGACGGCGGAACATCCCCAGTTACAGGCGCGCCAAAAACCGTTTCATTCGCTTAATGGCTTCTTGCAGCTGTTCGAGCGATGAAGCGTATGAACAGCGGATATAGCCTTCCCCGCTTTGGCCGAAGACGTTGCCGGGGACGACCGCTACTTTTTCTTCGATGAGCAGCCGCTCAGCAAACTGCTCCGACGTCAAACCGGTCGGCTTGATGGATGGGAAGGCGTAAAACGCGCCGCCCGGCAAATGGCACGGCAGCCCGATTTCATTGAGCGAGGCGACGAAATAGTTGCGCCGCCGCCGGTAGCTGTTGCGCATCTCGGCGACATCGCGCTCTCCGCTGCGAAGCGCCTCAAGCGCCCCATATTGCGCCATCGTCGGCGCGCACATCATGGCATACTGATGGATTTTCAACATCGCCTGCAAAATCTCGTCAGTCGCTGCCGCAAACCCGAGCCGCCAACCGGTCATCGCAAACCCTTTGGAAAAACCGGAAATCAAAATCGTCCGCTCGCGCATGCCGCTAACAGCGGCCATGCTCGTGTACTCTCCTTCATACGT
Source organism: Geobacillus sp. CCR (assembly GCF_052906625.1). Lineage (NCBI taxonomy): Bacteria > Bacillati > Bacillota > Bacilli > Caryophanales > Anoxybacillaceae > Geobacillus > Geobacillus sp. CCR. The sequence goes on from NZ_JBREBQ010000014.1 coordinate 14,709, forward strand.
CAGCTCGGCGTAAATTTCATCGGCAATGACGAGCAAGTCATGCGCCTCAGCCAGACGGGCGATCGCTTCAAGCTCCGTGCGGCTCTGCACCGTTCCGGTCGGGTTGTTCGGCGAGCAGATGATGACCGCCTTCGTCCGCTCGGTGATCGCCCGTTCAAGGTGCACCGGATTGAGCTGAAACTTGTCTTCGCCAGACGTGTGAACGGCCACCGGTTTCCCGCCCGCGAGCACGACAAGCGGCTCGTAGGCGACAAAACTCGGTTCGACGATGATCACTTCATCGCCCGGGTTGATGATCGCCCTAAGCGCCAAGTCGATGGCCTGGCTCGCCCCGACCGTCACTAAAATTTCTGTCTCCGGACAGTAGTCGACATGAAACTTGCGGCGCAAATAAGCGGCGATTTCTTGGCGGAGCTCCAAGAGCCCGGCGTTGGCCGTATACGACGTATAGCCTTGCTCGAGCGACAAAATGCTCGCTTCGCGAATGCTCCAGGACGTGACAAAATCCGGCTCGCCGACGCCGAGCGAAATGACGCCGTCCATGCTGGAAGCAAGGTCGAAAAAGCGGCGGATGCCGGATGGCTTCAAGCCCGCAACCGTCTTGGACACGTACGTTTTTCTCGTTTGCGGCTTCATGGCGACACCACGATGCGGCGATCTTGATCTCCTTGGTCAAAGACGATGCCATCGTGTTTGTATTTTTTCAAAATGAAATGGGTCGTCGTTGAAATGACAGAATCGAGCGTCGACAGCTTCTCGGAAACAAATTGGGCGATTTCCGCCATCGAACGCCCTTCGATCACGACCGATAAGTCGTAGGCGCCGGACATTAAGTACACCGATTTCACTTCCGGGAATCGGTAAATGCGCTCCGCCACTTCGTCAAAGCCGACGCCGCGCTTCGGGGTCACCTTGACGTCGATCATCGCCGTCACCCCTTCGCGTCCGTCCGCCTTCCGCCAGTCAATGAGCGCCGTATATTGCACGATCACTTTCGCCTCTTCCAGCTTTCGAACCAATGCTTCCGTTTCCTCGACCGGCAAATCGATCATCTTCGCCAGCACATCGATCGGCGTTCGCGCGTCTTTTTCCAATATTTCGATAATTTCCAGCTCTTTTTCGCTCAATTTCACGCAGCATCCCTCCATTTCATCAGTCGGTTTCGCCAAGCCGGCTCCCTGTCGTCATCACGGGAGCGGACAGGACGCCGCTTGCTTTAATTCAAGCAGCCGGCGGGCGAGTTTTAGGCAGTCGGGAAAAGGAATCGGCTCGTCAAAGGCGAATTCATATATGGACTGAATGCGGGCGGCCAACGTGCGGGCGTCTTCCGTCTCATACACCGCCTGGAGCACGCTGGCCGCCTCGATGTCGTAGGCGTCTTTTCCAAGGCCAAACGGGTCCCAGGCGCCGATCCATTCAAGAAGAAGCCGATTCAACTGTCGTCCGTCCATGCCGCCGCCATCCACCTTTCTTGATGCTATGATATAACCCATTATAAGCCATCGATTCGAAAAAAAGAAGGGAGAAGATGCAACAATGTTTCCATTCGATGAAGGGAAAGGACCGCATCGTTCGCGTGCTGAGAAAGGAGAAGGCGCGATCATGTTTCCGTTCGACCGCGTCATCGACCGCCGGGGCACGCTGTCGGTGAAATGGGATGACGTTCATCGCGTGTTCGGCCGCGAAGACGTATGGCCGATGTGGGTCGCCGACATGGATTTTCCCGCACCGAAAGAAGTGCAAGAAGCGCTGCGGCAACGGGTGGAGCACGGCGTGTTCGGCTACACTGTCATTCCCGATTCACTCAAAGAAGCGGTGTGCCAATGGCTTGAACGCCGTCATGACTGGACGATCGATCCGTCTTGGCTCGTGTTTGCCCACGGCGTCGTGCCGGCGGTCGCCGCCGCCATCGAAGCGTTTTCCGAACCAGGGGATCGCATCATCGTTTTTTCCCCGGTCTACCGGCCGCTGTTTGATCTCGTCCGCCGCCATGACCGCACGCTTCTGTTCAGTCCGCTGCGCCTTGAGGAAGACAACTATGCGATCGACTGGGACGACTTGGAGCGAAAGCTGCCCGATGCCAAACTTCTCATCCTTTGCCATCCGCACAACCCGGGAGGCAAATCATGGACAAAAGAAGAACTCGAACGGCTGGGAGAACTTTGCCTCAAGCACGGCGTCTTCGTCCTTTCCGACGAAATCCACGCCGATTTGACGCTCCCGCCAGCCAAACACACGCCGTTTGCCTCCCTCCACCCAGAGCTGGCCGCGCAAAGCGCCACGTTCCGCGCGCCGACGAAAACGTTCAACCTCGCCGGTTTGCAGGCAGCGGAAGTCATCCTTCCCGACGAATCGCGGCGCCGGGCGTTCCGCCGCGTCCAGCAGCGGCACGGCTTTTTTACGCTGAATGCGTTCGCCATCGTCGGAGCGGAAGCGGCCTACCGCCATGGCGGACCGTGGCTTGACGCCTTGCTTGATTACTTGCGGCAAAACATCGACATGACGGTTGCCTATTTAGCGGAACACTTGCCGCCGCTTCGCCCCGTCCGGCCGCAGGCGACGTATCTTGTCTGGATCGACTGCCGCGGCCTTGGCCTTTCCGAGGCGGAGCTGAAGCGTCGGCTCCTTGAAACAGGAAAACTCGCCGTCGAGTTCGGCAGCAAATTCGGCCAGGAAGGCGTCGGCTTCATCCGTTTGAATATCGCCTGCCCGCGCCCGACGCTGGAGGAAGGGCTGCGGCGGCTGGCGACGGCGCTGCGCTATATAGATGCAATTTAAAGCTTTAACATTTTTCGTTTTTACCGGTCATTTCATCCAACTGTCGAGTGACCGAACAACACCGCTTAAAGACCCATGAATGGGTCTTTAAGCGAGTCGTTGTTCGGTCTTCCGTCACGCCTTAGCGTGACGGAGGCAAGCCTACGGCTTGCCTTCGACAGTCAAAAATGGATGAGCCACTTTTCCGTCAAGGATATGTTAAACGATTTCGTTGCATCCTATATAGCTTTGCACCAAAGAAGAGCGGCCAAGCGGATGGCGAAAGGGAAAAGAAGCAGCGCCGGACCCGTTGCTCCGTTCCGCCATCCATGTGCAGCAGAAGCTGTGCAACCGTCACTTTCTCGCATTTGCCATGCGAAGCGCTGCCCCGGCAACGTGAAACAGGGGCCCGCGCGCGAGCCCCTGTTTCACGACGACTTGATTTCCCCGCAGGCGATCCGTCCGCCGGCGTCTCCCGCCGGCTGGGTCATGCCGTCGTCTTTCTTGGCGTGAATGACGATCGATGTTCCGTCTTTCGTAAGCAGCGAGCCTTTCTCTCCTTCTTTCAGCGTCACATTGGGCGCCTTCAACTCGACGTTGACCGTGCCGTCATCCTTCACAATAATGTTCGGCAAATCGCCGGCATGCGCCCCCTCCGGGTGGAGAAGGCCGTGCTTTTTCCCGTCCGGATTGTAATGACCGCCGGCCGATTGGAAATCGGGCGGTTTGCAGCTTCCGTTTTCATGGATGTGAATGGCGTGCTCTCCCGGCGGGAGGCCTTCCAAGTCAAGCTTCAGCCGCACCCCTTCCGCCTGTTCAGTCAACTCGATCGTACCGATCGAATCGCCATCCGCATTGATCATCTCCACCGTCCGGCTCGTTCCATTCTCTTGGCCGCAGCCGGACAACACGAGCGCCGCAGCGAAGACCACACCGTACGTTTTTCGCAAGACGAACCACCCTCCAGCATCACTTGTTATCCGCCAGTATTGCCGGAGGGGGGCTCGTTTATACTCCGGGCGGCTCCTTCCGTTCCTCTCGTTTTCCAAGCAGCTGTTCTTCGAGCCGCTTCGCTTCCTTCTCCTGCCGCCGGGAGATGATGATGATGAGCCGCATCGTGAACACCGCCATCAAGAAGAAGACAGCAAACGAAATGGCTGCGGGAATGTATTCACGTTTGTCTTCTGGAAAGTACAAAAATAAATTCAGCACCGATGGCCACATAAGGAAACAACCTTTCTGCCTAAAAAATCGTCCACTTTCTATTATAACATAAAAAAAGCCGCCGCCAACGCAGCCGGCTATAAAGCGAATTTTTTTCGCAGCTGGGTCAAATCAATCCGTTCTCCAATCGTCGGCGGCTTTGTCTTCGCCAAATATTTTTTGTCGTTTTCCACCAGCCGGAAAATCGTATACGCGGTGAACGCATCATCGAGCGCGCAATGGGCTTTTCCAACCGCCTCATTGCCGTACTCTTGCACCGCCTTGCGCAGCGCGGTTTGGTTTTTGTTGCCGAAAAACCGCTTATACTCCATGGCTAAATCACGATGCTCGCCCGTGAATGGGAATTCCACTTGCGCCGATTGGCAGTTTTCCCGGAGCACTTTCATATCCATGCTCCCCCACGTCATCACTGTCGTCGGGCGTTTGCGGTCATATTGCCGAAGCAAGGAAACCAGCTCATAAAAACTCATTCCGCGGTCGATTTGTTCTTGGGTGATGTTGAGAAACGACTTGCACCGTTCCGTGAGCTGCGGAAAGCGGAGCGGCTTCACATAGGAAGAAAATTGGCCGATGATCTGATCGTCAACAACCGCGACAAGGCCGACTTCAATAATTTCCGGGCAAAACCCGTTCGGGTTTGTTTTCGTCTCCGGCATCGTAAATTCAAAATCGAGAAACAAATATTGCGGGCTGTCCATCGTCGCTTCCCCCCTTTCCGGCACGCTGTTGCCGTCCGTCTTACTATTATTATATCACGCAGAAGCGATTGTTTATTTCTTTTTTCAGAAAATGGCGAAAAAGAGGCGGATGCCGTAGGAATCAACGAAAGCCTTGGCGAAAAAGAAGAAGGGCGGATGGACGCTTCCCATTCAAGCCAATCGTTTTTTCTCCCCCACCCTTTATAAGATCCGCGAAAAACAACCATTTCCCCTAAACCGATGGTTCTTGAGTGAAGAGAAGAGCAGCATTTATAAGGTTGATGCATTGAAGAAATGCTATGGTTGAGCCGCATTTCCTGTTAAATCACCAGCCTTCTATGATATGATCAAGAAAAAGGAGGGTGGATGGGATGAAAAATGTCGTGATTCATCAGATTGTTACATGGATTTTCACCGAAGACCAACTGCGGGCGTATTGGAAAAAACAGAAGAAGAACCTTCCGTTCAGCGGGCTGACGGACCGCCAGTACATGAAACTGGCTGAAGAAATGCTTGAACATTCCTCGCACAGCCAACTTGAGCAGCATGTGCTCGGCGGCCGCTGGCGCACAAAAGATGAAGCGGAAGGAAACGTGATCGCGGAAGACGAATCGCGCGACGACATCCATGTCGAGATCATTGACACCAATGCTCCAGCCGAACCGAGGCGGCGGATGTTGATGGATCGGGTGCGCGAAATCCCTTGTCCGCATTGTTCATTTACGTTTTATGTTCGTGAAGCCGCCAGCGAGCGCAGTGATTGGACATGCCCGGCGTGCGGGAGCGGTTTTCACAACATGACGACATAACTGGAAAGGGAGGAGTACGAATGGATCATTCTGCCGCACACGTGTCAAATCTTCAATATTATTTTGCCATTGCCGTTTTCTTGGTTGTATACGCGATCATCATTTCTGAAAAAATCCACCGCGCGGTCATCGCCTTGCTCGGGGCGGCGCTCATGGTCATCTTCGGCATCGTTGACATCGAAAAAGCGTTCACCCACCATATTGAGTGGGGAACGATCACGCTGCTGATCGGAATGATGATCTTGGTCGGCATTACGAGCAAGTCCGGCTTTTTTCAATACATGGCCATTAAAGCAGCGAAACTCGCCAAAGGCCGCCCGGTCCGCATTTTGGTGATGCTTTCACTGTTGACCGGGCTGTTGTCGGCGTTTTTGGACAACGTGACCACCGTGCTGCTTGTCGTGCCGGTGACGTTTTCAATTACACGGATGCTCCAAGTCAACCCCGTTCCCTATTTGATTTCTGAAGTGCTCTTATCCAATATCGGCGGCACAGCGACATTGATCGGCGACCCGCCGAACATTATGATCGGCTCGGCGAACAAGCATCTCGATTTCAACGCTTTCTTGTTCAACTTGACGCCAATCGTCATCGTCATCGCCATTGTGACGGTCGCGCTGCTCGCATTCGTTTACCGCAAGCAGCTGAAAACCGATCCTGCGTTGATTCAAAAGCTGATAGAGCTTCGCGACGCCGATTATATTCAAGATGCGAAGCTGATGCGCAAATCGGTCGCCGTGCTCGGGCTGACCGTCCTTGGCTTTATTTTTCATTCGGTCATTCATGTCGATGCGGCCGTCATCGCCATGACCGGAGCGGTCGTGCTCATGCTCATCGCCGTGCCGGAGCACGAACTGGAGGATGTCTTTCATTCGATCGAATGGGGCACGATTTTCTTTTTCGCCGGTCTGTTCGTCTTGGTCGGTGGGCTCGTTGACATCGGCCTGATCAAATTATTGGCCGAAAAAACGCTCGATGTCACTGGCGGCGATATTTCCACGGCCGCTTATTTCATCCTTTGGCTGTCCGGCGTCGCCTCAGCGACGATCGACAACATCCCGTTCGTCGCCACGATGATCCCGCTCATTCAAGATATGGCAGTCGGCATGGGACTGTCTCCAGACGCCCCGCAGATTGACGTGCTGTGGTGGGCCTTGTCTCTTGGCGCCTGCCTCGGCGGAAACGGGACGCTCATCGGCGCCTCGGCGAATGTGATTGTCGCCGGCATGGCCTCGCGCGAAGGGTATGGCTTTACGTACGTTGATTTTTTGAAAATCGGCGCGCCGCTCACGCTCATTGCCTTGCTCCTGTCGCATGCCTATTTATGGCTGCGCTATTTATAGCGTCCCGCCTGCGCAATGCATAAAGAAGGAGCGAAATCGCCGTTTGGCTTCGCTCCTTTTTGGCTGTTTGCACATATCGTAATATCGGATTCCATTTCCGGAAAGGAGGCGCAAGCAGCCATGTTCACCCCGTTCCCGCGGATGCCGGCCGGCCCGTACCCTCCGATCGACCCGGCGCTCTTTTCCCAGTCCGCCGCCACGGCGCAGACGCTGATGAACGATGCTGCCACCGTTTTGAAAAAACTGGCCGAATCCCGTTCGTTTGCGGCCTCGGTCATGTCGGCCGCCCAAGAAGGAAAAACGGATGAAGTGAAGCGCCTCATCCGCTCGCTTGGCATCCGCTCGAAAACCGATGTGTATTTCAATCCCGACGGCATCCGCCTGACGTTGTCGCCGCCGCCTGGCGCGTTTCCGTGCTGCCAGCTCGTCATCGGCTTGCGTTGGAACGTGTTTCCGCCTTTTCACGGATAGCCTTCGCCATCGCGGCGGCGGGCGAAAGGGGAAAAACGGCGGCAAGCAGCCTTCACTCTTCGCATTCGCCGCTTTGACGGCTGCCAACATCCGTTCACGACGGTCGCGCCCGATGCGATAGCGCCGCTTCCAGACCATGCATGGCGCTGGAAGCGGTGTTGTCGTTTGCGCCTTACCGCGCTAGGCAAAGCGGGCAGATCAAAACGGTTGTTGATCCGGCCCAAAAAAGACAGCGATCATCCCATCGCCGTCCAGCGCCTAAACAAACTTGCCGGGCACCGCGCCCGGCATTCCCTTCCGTTCACACTGCGCATCCGATTACGTACGTCGATAGATGATATCACCGACAATGATCGTGATCAACGAAATCAACATCGTCAGCTTGACCGCCTTGTAGTCTAAAAAGCGCAGCACTTGTTCTTCAAACATGTAGACGAAAAAGAAAATAACCATCAGCACGGCAACAAACAAGACAAACCTTTTTTTCGATTCATGGAAACCGGTTCTCCTTCATCAGAATGCATCCAACATTCAGGCTTTCTCTACATTTTTCTTATTAGAACGGAACAAACAGACGAATAGCGGAATGACGTGAACAAGCAGCGAAAGGCCAATAAACGTTGTGGGAATCCCAAGGTTGTAAAAATATCGAATGCTTTCATTCTTCTCAATCAGCCAATATCCAAGGCCAACAGAAACGGCAGACATGCAAAGAACACTAAAGAGGATTTGTCGAATCGATCGGCAGATGATCGTCAGGCAAACGACGACCAACAAATAGAGAGTCCAAAAGACATAATCCGGATATTCGTCCTTTTTCATGTTTATGCTTTGATAATAGTTAATCAGGAATAATGACGGGGAGAAGAACAAGGTAAACAGTATAAACTTTATTCTCTTGGTCATAAAGATTCTCCTTGGTGCTCCGTCATTTGAATCCGCCACATCCATTTTTATTCGCCTTCGGTTAGGCAGGATGACTTGAACCTTTTGCATAATCGCTACTTTTTCGTTTGAATATGATTTTTAATCTCATTTAGCAATTTCATGATTTCCTCATTTTGTTGTGTCACTCTTTTTAAATCTTTGGTTGCAAAAAGAACATAGTAAACCACGAAAACGAACAAACCGATCAAAAACAATACAATCAAAACGATCTCTAACAAATTGAGTTCACCCTTTATTTATTTATTCTGAAAAGAGTAAATCCTCCAGGTAATTATTATATTTTATGGTCTGTTTGGGTTTTTCATAGAACTTTTGACGCTACCTCACTCCCTTACCAAGTACACGTTATGGTAAACCAACTATATATTTACAATTAGAATTTTACTGGAAATTAAAAAAAAAAGGAACTTTATCACTATATCAAAAATAGGTGTTTATTCATAAAAATCAATCAATTCGTTTCCTTCTATTCCTTTCATGCCGAAAAACCCACTGAAAAACGAGTGCAACATTCGAGCCGGCAGCATTTTATCAGAACGACAAGACCTCTCTAAGGGAACTCGATGGGGAGGCGGCCATCTTTTTTCGCTCGATCCTCCGGCTTTTTCGAGGCGCGAATCGGTCCAAGACGTTTTTCTTTCCTGTCGATCCGCACCCCTTCTTTTACGCATTGCCGTTTTCATCCGTCGGCTGCCGAGCCCCGATTTCCGCCGGGGTGCGCAAATCGTAGCCGTCGTCGTGTTTGCTTGTATGGATGATGTCTTCGTTCGCCCCCATTTTGCTCGCCCGCTTCAGTTCCTCATCCGGCACGAACCGATCCATTGACAAGACCTCCTTTCACGCTCCTCGCCGCGTTGTCCGCATGAAGCGCTCGAGGAGTCGTTTTTCTTATCATCCCCCCAAGCCGCTTTATCATCCGCCGAAAAAAAGAGGATTGACAGCCTAGCGGTTGTTCGGTACGATTTTGTTAACGGACAAAAAAAGGGGGTTTACATATGGAAGGACGGACTTCACTTCGACCGATTGACATGACGCTCGCCGCCATGTTCGTCGCCTTGATGGCGATCGGGGCGAACATTACGTCGTGGGCGCCGTTTCTTGTCGTCGGCGGTGTTCCCATTACGCTGCAGACGTTTTTCTGCGTCTTGGCCGGAGCGGTGCTCGGGCGGCGGCTCGGTGCGGTGGCGATGATTGTGTACATGCTCGTCGGCCTCGCCGGCGTGCCGGTGTTTGCCAAATTCAACGGCGGACTGTCGATGATTTTCCAACCGACATTTGGCTTCATTCTTTCGTTTATCGTTGCCGCTTATGCGACCGGATGGGTCATCAACCGCGGCCCGCAGCCGGCGTCAAAAGCTCGTTTCGTCACCGCCGCACTCGTTGGCATGGTCATCAACTATGTCATCGGCACGAACTGGATGTACATGGCGTACAAACTATGGGCGGAAGCGCCGGAAGGGCTTTCGTACGGCATGGTGTGGGGCTGGATGCTTGCCCCGCTGCCGAAAGACATTTTGTTGTCGATCGTCGCCGGCTTGATCGCCCCAAGGATTTGCCGGGCGATTGGACGCTCCTCCGCCGCGGACCGTTCGGCGGCCTAAACACGAAAAGAGTCTGACCCAAAAGGGAAATTTTCCTTAAACAAAACACAACATAGGAAAAACAATAAGAAAGGGTGTCCCGATCTGTTGGGACACCCTCTTTCATTCGTTAGAAAAATAAACGGAGAACCTGGTACACAAACCCAGCAATCAACGCTGACACTGGCAAGGTGATGATCCATGTCAGCACAATGCGGCGAGCGACGCCCCATTTGACGCCTTTCACCCGTTGGGCGGCGCCGACCCCCATGATGGCCGAGGAAATGACGTGCGTCGTGCTGACTGGCAAGTGGAACATCGTCGCTGAAAGAATGACGAGTGCGGACGACAAATCAGCCGCCGCTCCGTTGATCGGACGAATTTTCATAATTTTTCCGCCGACCGTTTTAATGATCTTCCACCCACCAACAGCCGTTCCCAATCCCATGGCCAAGGCGGCAGAAATGCGCACCCATTCAGGAATGTCGGTCGTCGCGTGGTATCCGCCGGCGATTAACGCCATCGTAATGATCCCCATCGCTTTTTGAGCGTCGTTTGTTCCGTGCGTATACGCCTGAAACGCCGCGGTCACAATTTGAAACATCCGAAAGCCCCTCGTCGTGCTGTATAAGTTGGCGTTTTTAAAGATAAAACGAAAAATGCTCATAATGATAAAGCCGACCCCTAACGCCAAAAACGGGGAAAGAATCAGCGATTGTAAAATTTTCAAAAACCCGCCGTAATTCAAAATCCCAACCCCAGCCGCGGAAATCGCCGCTCCGGCGACCGAACCGATGATCGCGTGCGAAGAGCTGCTCGGAATGCCGTAATACCACGTGATCAAATTCCAGGCAATGGCTGATGTCAACGCTGCTAAAATAATGAGTGGTCCATTTTCTAGCGCAAACGGGTCGACAATGTCTTTCGTAATCGTTTTTGCGACGCCGGTAAAGGTGAGCGCGCCGATAAAGTTCATCGTCGCAGCCAAAATAATGGCTTGACGCGGCGTGAGCGCCCTTGTCGACACCGATGTGGCAATGGCGTTGGCCGTATCGTGAAAGCCGTTGATAAAGTCAAACGCCAATGCGAAAATGACGATGCAGATCGTTAAAATCAGGATCGTATCCATAAACACAGCGTCCCCTTTTTATGCGTTGCGCATGATAATCGTCTCTAACGTATTGGCGACATCTTCACAACTGTCGGCAATCTCTTCCAACATTTCGTAAAGCTCTTTGTATTGAATGATTTTAATCGGGTCTTTTTGCGTCACAAACAAGTTTTTGATCGACGCGCGCAAAATTTCGTCGCACTTCGTTTCATAGTCCTTGATTTTAATGGCATGTTGGCGCATATCGAGCAATTTTTTGTTCGCAAGCAGTTCGAGGGCGTGAACAATTTCAATCGTGCTTTGATAAATATAGTCAAAAAACTTCGCCATATGTTCATCGATGTCCGTGAACGAAAACATTTCAAACCGCGCTGAACATTGCTCAAATCCGTCAAGCACATCGTCCATTTTCATCGCCAACTGGTGGATGTCTTCCCGCTCGATCGGCGTAATGAACGTTTTGTTCAATTGGACGACCAGTTCATGGATGAATGAATCGCCCTTTCGTTCGTACTCTTTCATGACGCGGGCAAATTCTTTCAAGTCGCTTACGCTTTGAATTTTATACTCGACAAAATATTGCGCCGCTTCCTTCACATTTTCCGAAATCGTAAACAACATGTCGAAGAAAACGTCTTTTTTCGGTGAAAAAATCATATCAGACACCCTCCATTTGCGAAATCAAAATCACCGCTACTTATTGTAACAATTTACACATCATTTACAATAAGACAACAAAAAACTTTACATGAAATTTACACTACATTTACATTCTGTTCGCTTTTCCTGCTATGTACTATAGTAGCGTGCCAAACAAAAGCCGAAGCTATGCACGTCCGCTTCGGCTCGTTCGCTGCCGGCATACCCCGCCCTCACACTGGGCGCCTCTGCGCCAAGGCAGCGCCTGTCGATCAGCCTGCCGGCGTTCGTTTTATTCAAACCGCTCGACAAACGCGGTGAGCGTGCGCACCATCACGCCTGTCGCCCCAGCCGGACCGAGGTCGCCGTCTTTCTTTGTGGCGGCCGTGCCGGCGATATCCAAATGCACCCACGGCGTATCTTCCACAAATTCGCCGATGAACGCCCCGCCCATAATGGCGTGCCCTTCCCGCCCCGGAGAATTGTTCAAGTCGGCGATTTTGCTGCTTCGCACCCGCTCGCGGTCGTGTTCCGTAATCGGCAGCCGCCAAATGAACTCTCCGGTTTCCATCGACGCTTCAAGCAATTGCTCAAACAGCTCCTCATTGTTCGTCATCGCGCCCGTTTTGTCCGTGCCCAAGGCGACGATCACTCCGCCCGTCAACGTAGCGACATCGATGATATAGCTGGCGCCGTGCTGTTTCGCATAGGTCACCGCATCGGCCAAAATGAGCCGTCCTTCCGCATCCGTGTTTTTCACTTCAATCGTTTTTCCGGACAGCGACGTAATGACATCGTCCGGCTTGAACGCCTCGCCGCTGATCATATTGTCGGTCGCCGGAATGACGGCGAGCACGTTTTGTTCCGGCCGCAGTTCGCCGATCGCTTCCATCGCCCCGAGCACCGCCGCCGCGCCGGCCATATCGGTTTTCATGTCGACCATGCTGTCGCGCGGCTTCAAACAATAGCCGCCCGTATCGAACGTCACCCCTTTGCCGACGAGGGCGATCACGTCTTCCCACTCGTCTTTTCCTTGGTATTTTAAGACGATCAGTTTGGGCGGCTGTTTCGAGCCTTGATTGACGGCCAAAAGCGCTCCCATGCCGAGCCGCTCCATGTCTTCTTTCTCCAAAACTTCATAGTCAAAATCGTATCGGTTCGCGAGCTTCACGGCATAATCAGCCAAATCCGACGCCGTCAGCAAATTCCCCGGCGTATTGACAAGCGTGCGCGCCGAATTCGTCGCCTTCCCGTATACCGAGCCGACAAACAAGCTCGCTTCAATTTCCGCCGCTTCGGCCGCCGTGTAGACGATGAGCGATTCGAGCTGGTAGTCCGGTTCTGACTTTTTCTGCTTATACCCAGGGAATTCATACGTCGCCAAGTGATAGGCTTCCGCCAAGGCGTGCGCCGCTTCGTTTCCATCGACGGCCTCGGTCGTAAACGTGTCCAGCGCGACCGCCGCTTTCGTCCGCTTCGCCTGCTTCAACGCGCGAAACAGCTTGCCGAACACCTCGCGCAGCCGCTCAAACGTCAACTCTTCCTTTTTTCCGAGACCGACGAAATACAGCCGCTTCGCCCCCATCGGCAAAAATGGATGAACGGTGGCGATGCGCCCCCGCTTCGCGGAAATATCGCCTTCTTTCTGCAGTTCCGACAGCCGTCCGCCAAGACGGGCATCGTATTCGCCGGCAAGGCCGCTCCATGAATTCGCCCCTTCAAACAAACCGACGACAAGCGCTTCATCCCGTTCCTCCACCGACGGCAAAGGTTTTACCGTAAACATCGTCTCATCCCTTTCCATGTTGATTCATTCCCACCTTCATTATAGCGAAGCAAAGCGATTCTTTCGACTATCTAACTTTTCTCTCCTTGCGTTCATGCAAAAAAATCAGCTGAAACGGACAGGAAATCACGCAGGGCAAGGCGAATCCGTAATCATCACGACGATTTAGAAAGGACCGACGCTGATGAGAATCGTTTCCCTTTGTCCAAGCAACACCGAACTGCTCGCCTATCTCGGCCGCCTTGACGATGTCGCCGCCGTCGACGATTCGTCCGACTGGCCGCCGGAAGTGAAGCAGCTGCCGAAAGTCGGGCCGGATCTGCGCATTGATATGGATCAAGTCGAGGCGCTCAAACCGGATCTCGTCGTCGCATCCCTAAGCGTGCCCGGCATGGAGCGCAACGTCGAGGAGCTCAAACGGCGCGGGCTCCCGCATCTCGTGCTGGCGCCGAATTCGCTCGATGACATTGCCAACGACCTTCTTCGGCTTGGCGAGGCGCTTGGTGAAACGAAAAAAGCGGCCGAACTCGTCCGCCGCTATCATGACGTGCTTGATTGGCATCGCGAGCGGGCCGCATCGGCTGAACCGTCCCGCCTTTATTGGGAATGGTGGCCGCGGCCGATCTTCACACCGGGCGGCGCCAACTGGCTGAGCGAACTAAGTGAGCTCGCCGGCGGGCGCAACATTTTCTCCGACATCCCGCAAGCGAGCGTTCAAACAGAATGGGACGACGTTCTCGCCCGCAATCCGTCGCACATCTTGCTCGTTTGGGTCGGCGTGCAGACAAAAAAAATGAACCGAAAAGCGGTCACAACTCGTCCGAACGCCGAACAGATCGAAGCAGTCCGCACCGGAAACATCTATGTTTTGGAAGAAGCGCTCTATTGCCGTCCGTCTCCGCGCCTCTTGGTCGGATTAAAAAAATTGGCGCCGCTTTTGCATCCGGCGCTGTTTCCTCCCGCTGACGACAGCGATCCGCTCCTTGGCGGCTGACGGGCGGGAGCCCTCCTTTAACTTTTCGATTCCAAATATTGCTGCCGGAACACTTGCATCGTTTCATCTTCGTTCAGCCGCTTCAACTCTTCTTCTGACAGCTTGCCGTCCCCTTTTTGGATAATGTAAACTTGCACTTTCCTTTTTCCCCAATATTTATAGACATCTTCTACGGTTTCGTAATATAAATCAAGACGATGGCCTTTGATCGCCCCGCCTTTGTCGGCGACGACGCCGAACCCGTATCCGGGGATGAACAAAATCGTGCCGATCGGAAAGATCGATAAATCGGCAGCAATCGTCGAATAAAGGTCGCGCTTAACGCGGACGCCGGAGTACGTGATGCCATACTCAGGGTGATCGGGCGTTTTCCCGGTCGATTCAATGCCGGCTGTATAGCCGGTGGCGACCACTTCAACGGAAGGATATTTTGACCAGTCAAAATGATCCTCAAGCCGCAAAACGGAGCGGCCCCCGTTTTTCGCGAGCTCTTTCATTCCCCAAACGGGCTGATGATCCATCGATAAAGCGCTCGGAAAGGGATGGAGAACCGTCTTCGCGTCAACCCCGGAAACGGACTCGAATGTCGCAAAGAGCGCCGCCAAAAACAGCAGCGTCATCGCGGTTCGGCGCACGAACTGCCTAAACCCATTCAATGCTCTCAACTCCTCTCACACCTCTATTTATCTCCATCCAAAATCGAAATATTCATTGCGAATGAGACAAAAAACGAAAAAACCGTCCATGAACAACCTCATTGTGAAACCCGAGCGCAAAGCTTGTGCGTTTTGCCAAAAACATACACGAACCGACGTTGTGATCCGCTCGGGCGCTCATCAGCGCTGTTCACAAAAAAAACGCCCCTGCCCAAGGCAGAGACGCTCTAAAACATTTGATACCCTTTCGCCCGCAGCGTGCGGATCGCCCATCCGGCGCAAAGAGCGCCGGCAAATCCGCTTGACAAAATCAACAGATCCGCCGCCGCCAGCGAAGTGATTTTCCGGCCGAGCGCGGCGAACGCCTCGGACGGTGCGGTGAAATAGCGCGTCAACGGCACATCATCAATAATGAAAACCGCAATCAACGGAAAGCAGACCGCTGTAATCCATGTCATGCGCAGCAACATATTCACCAAAAACCCAATGCCAAAAAACAACACAAAAAATAAAACCATCGAAATCAAAACAACCGGCAAACTCATTTGCATCCGCCCTTCACCTCCCGTACACCCGTTTTCAGTGTACTGGATCGGGCGGATGACCGTCAATGTTCGTTCTCTTCTTCATGATCGCCTGATTGGTTCCAAACGATGTTTCATGTCTTCAGACGAACGTCAATGATCGTCATCCTCTTCGTGATCGCTTCCCGTTCCTTGGCAACTGTAGCACGTTTCCGATCCGCCCAAAAGCAGCTGAACGTATCCATGCCCCTCGCAGTACGGGCAGTCGTTCATTGTCAATGTTTTTGTCATCGATGTTCCCCTCCGTTTCTTTTCTTGTTAATATATCAAAATTTTCTGTAAAAACAAACAGCGATTCTCCCCCATTTTCGTTCGTGTAAGCGGATACATCTTTCGATCGCTTTTATTTTCTTGACTATTCTTTCAATTTTGATGATTCAAAGTAAAGGCGGTATTTCGTGTAGCCGAACGGATCGCCGGGATTGAGTCCGTCATGCAGAGAAAGGGAATCAAGCGGCTCGAGCGCCAACAAATAGCGAAGCAAGCCTGATGTGTTCGGATCATTCTGAAGCGCCGTTTTGCTTAAAAACGCGGCGGCATACAGCTCATCCGTCTGCACGACGATGTCGCGCGAGAGCGGGCGCAACAGAAAAATCGCCATATTGTCGCTGATCTCCCCAGCGATGACGCCGGTGCGCAAGCCAAGAAGCGCGACCGGTTCGGCGTCGATCCCCGTTTCTTCCTTCACTTCCCGAACCGCCGCCTCATCGAGCATTTCCCCCGGCTGGACGAACCCGGCCGGCAGCGACCATTTGCCTTTTAGCCCGCTGTATTTTTTCTTGACAACGAGCCATTCCCCATTCTCGTTTATGACCAGTCCGGCCGCCGCAATCCAAACGTTTCCTCGTTTGTTGTCCATCGTCCTCATCCTTTTCTCCCTATCGTTATGCACCGTTTGTATTTCGACAATCGAGCGGCGGATCCCTGTTTCGTTGCCATACAAAAAGCTCCCGCCATCACGGGAGCTTTTTGAATCGATTAGAAAAATTTAAATTTGCCTTTTTTCATCACAAGCGACGAACCGCCGATCAAATACAGGGCGCGGTTGTCAATCACTTTTTTCATGAAGCTCGCTTTGGCGCCCCACAGCTTTTTGCCGAACACGACGCCGATGGCATCATCATGGCCGAGCGAGCAAACCGTCCCTTTAATATCCGGCTTAAACGGCTCCAGCTCCCCTTGTCCACGGATGAGCACCGCCAAGTTTTTCGCGCACAGCTGGCCTTCTTGCATGGCGATTTGCGCCGTCGGCGGATACGGGCGGTTCGTTTCTTCATCAATCACGAGCGAACAGTCGCCGACGACGAAAATGTCTTCATGCCCCGGGACACGCAAGTACGGGTCCACTTTAATGCGCGCCCGCGCCGCTTCAAACCCAGATTCCTCGATGACGCGGCTGCCGCGCACGCCGGCCGCCCAAATGACCGTGCCGGCTTTAATTTCCTCGACATCATCACCTTTAGCGACAATGATGCCATCCGGCGTGCATTCCTTAATCGCCGTGCCGATTCGAAACTCGACTCCTTTGCGCTCAAGCTGGCTGACCGCGTACTCGACGAGCTCCGGATCGAAGCCCGGCAACGCCGTTGGCGCCGCCTCCACGCAAATAATGCGCACTTTGTGCGGGTCGATGTCATACTCGCGGCACAGCTCCGGCATCCGGTTGGCGAGCTCGCCTAAAAATTCAATGCCGGTAAATCCCGCCCCGCCGACGACGATCGTCAATCGCTCCTCTTTCTTTTCCTCTTCTGCGTTGTACGTCGCAAACTGGTACTCGATATGTTCGCGGATTTGCCGCGCGGCGTCGACATTGGCGATCGAAAATGCGTATTCCTTCAACCCTTTGATGCCGAACGTTTCTGATTCAAACCCAAGGGCAATGACGAGATAATCGTACGTCAGCTCGCCGTTTTCAAGCAGCACTTTCTTTTCGTTTGGAATGATTTTCGTCACCGTATCTTGGATGAATTTCACTTTGTTCCGGTCGATGACATCGCTGATCGGATAGCGAACGCGGTCATGATGCAGCGTCCCAGCCGATGCCTCATGAAGCCATGTCGTCTCATAATGGTAATCGTGCTTGTTTACGAGCGTAATGTTCGCTTCGTTCACGCCGATGAGCTTTTGCAGGCGAACGGTCGTCATCAACCCGCCATAGCCAGCGCCTAAAATGACAACGTTTGGTTTTCTCACCTGGATCACTTCCACCCTTTTTCATTTTTTCTCATTCATTTGTTATAGCTTTTGCGGCCGCCCCCGTTTTTATTGAGCGAAGTTTGTGAAATAATTCACGTTAACCGCCAAAAAAATGTCGAGGGACTGTCACAAAAAATTAACAATCTCTCCACAAAACATATTAGTCCTTTTTCTTTCCCTTTTCAAGTTTTTTTTCTGTTCGTCCAACAAAAAGGATCGTTATAACCACGCCCATTTATGGTAAGATAAACTTGTAATGCCATGACTTCGCGCAGGGAGGGATGTCGGTGAAAGAAGATCGCAACGTCTACGATGTCACCATTATCGGCGGCGGGCCGACCGGGATGTTTGCCGCGTTTTACGGCGGCTTGCGGCAAATGAAAGTCAAAATTATCGAAAGCCTTCCGCAGCTTGGAGGGCAGCTGGCCGCGTTATATCCGGAAAAATACATATATGATGTCGCCGGATTTCCGAAAGTGCGCGCCCAAGAGCTTGTCAACCAGCTGAAAGAGCAGATGGACCTATTTTCGCCGACCGTCTGCCTGAACGAGTCGGTCGACACGCTCGAAAAGCAGGAGGACGGAACGTTTAAACTCGTCACCAATCAACAAATCCATTATTCGAAAACGGTCATCATCACCGCCGGAAACGGCGCCTTTCAGCCGCGTCGGCTCGAAATCGAAAGCGCTTCCCGCTATGAAGGAAAAAACTTACATTACTTCATCAACGACTTGGGGCAGTTTTCCGGAAAGCGCGTGCTCGTCTGCGGCGGCGGCGACTCGGCTGTTGACTGGTCGCTCATGCTCGAACCGATCGCCCAAAGCGTCACGATTGTGCATCGCCGCGACAAATTCCGCGCCCATGAACATAGCGTCGAGCAGCTCAAGAAGTCCAGCGTGCAAGTGAAAACGCCGTTTGTGCCCGTTGAACTCGTCGGCGATGAACACGCCATCCGCCAAGTCATCCTCGAGCATGTGAAAGAAGGAACGAAAGAAACGATCGATGTCGACGCCGTCATTGTCAACTACGGCTTTATTTCTTCGCTTGGCCCCATCAAAAACTGGGGGCTTGACATCGAAAAAAATGCGATCAAAGTCAACTCGCGGATGGAAACGAACATCCCCGGCGTGTATGCGGCGGGCGACATTTGCACGTACGACGGGAAAATCAAGCTGATCGCCTGCGGCTTTGGCGAAGCGCCGATCGCCATCAGCAGCGCCAAAACGTACATCGACCCGACGGCGCGGATGCAGCCGGCGCACTCGACATCGCTGTTTTAATGGCGCTCCGTCGGGAAAACAAGCGGAAGCGAAGGGGCGCTCGGCATTTCGCCTTAACGCCGCATCCCGACTGATTGGAGCCATTCATATAGCCCGCCCCGTCCACACCCGTTTTTCAAGCAAAAGGCGCCCCTCTTTGTTGGGGGCGCCATGCTCATGCCTCATCCCTCTCGCTCCAGCGAAACCGACTCGCCATCAGTATTCCCAGCCTTGTTTTTCGTCCATTCCTCCCGCTCTCTCTCGAGCAGCTTCACCTGCCGGCGCAGGCTGAACAAACGCACCCATCCGAGCATGCCGACGACAAGGCCGCCAAGGACGGCCGAACCTAAAATGACGATAATGAGCGGCAAGCGGGTTTCGCCGACTAAATAATGGATCGTCACCTGCTCGACATTCGCCACCGCCAGCAGCGCCACAATGAGCGCCAAGACAAGCGCCAAGATGACATTGATTTGTCCTTTCATCGTTTCTCCTCCTTTGGCGCTCCCGAAAAGGCCGATGTTGGAGCGCGGCCGTTTTCCCCAATTTCGTGAGGGAAAGACCACCCTTCCAACATTTCGCCAGTCGGTACACGCCCGCGTTTTCAACCGGCCGTGCGGCGAAAACCGGCCTTCTCAAGAGCCCGACGTCACGGCAAGGCAGGCCGTTTTCCTCTGCCAGGCAGATGGACGTCATCCCGCCTGCTTAGCATTGCTCCGGCGTGCCGGCATTGGTCGCTGTGCGGAACGAGGAGCCGCAGCCGCATGTCGCAATGGCGTTCGGATTGTTGATCGTAAACCCGCCGCCAAGCAGCGACTGTTTATAGTCGATGACCGTTCCGCGCAAAATCGGCGCGCTGTCGCGGTCCACCAAAATTTTGATGCCGTGCTGCTCAAATTCGATGTCATCCTCACGCCGCTCATGGTCAAAGCCCATGCCGTACGACAACCCGCTGCAGCCGCCGCCATGGACACCGACGCGCAAGTACGCGCCCTCTTCTTCCTGCTCTTTCATCATATCTTTGATTTGAAACGCTGCCGCTTCTGTCAGCGTAATAACTGCCTCTGCCATCCATGATCCCTCCTTTAACGGTTGACACTGGCCAAACAGCTTGGCCGTTTTTCGACAGGTTCGCCCGCTTTCACCCGACGGCTCAGATGGGGCGAATCCCTTGAATGATTCCGATCTTACTTCATAGTATACCGCCTTCGCCTTTCGATGCTCAACCGTTCCGCCCGCCTCGATAGTAATAAACGCCGGTGCACACGGTCTCCGCCGGACCGGTCATGCGCACGCGCCCGTCGTGCCCCCATACGATCGTTAAATCGCCGCCGGCCAAATGGACGACCGTTTCCTCCCCGCGCACCGTTTTGCCGTTTAACACGGAAGCGACGACCGCCGCGCACGCTCCGGTCCCGCACGCCTGCGTCACGCCGGAGCCGCGCTCCCAGACGCGGAAATGAAGCTCGCGCTCGTTCACCACTTCGACAAACTCGACGTTCACCCCTTCCGGAAAGCGCGGGTCCTTTTCCACGAGCGGGCCAAGCGTCGTCACCGGCGCTTTTTGGATGTCATCAACGTAAAAGATCACATGCGGGTTGCCCATGGACACCGCCGTAATTTCATATTCGCCCCCAGCGATGGCAAACGGCTCGGCGACGACCCGCTCCGCTTCCGGACCAAGCATCGGAATGGCGCTCCGCTCAAGGCGCGGCTCGCCCATATCGACCGTCACGCTTGTCACTTCGCCATCTGCTACTGCAACACGGGCTTCGACAAGCCCGGAGAGCGTTTCAATCAAAAAGGTGCGGTCGCTGACGATGCCGTGCTCGTACGCGTATTTCGCCACGCAGCGCAAGCCGTTGCCGCAGTTTTTCCCTTCCGAGCCATCGCTGTTAAAAATGCGCATTTTGACTGGCGCTTTCTCCGATGGACAAATGAGAATCAAGCCATCGGAGCCGATGCCTGTGTGGACATCGGCGACGCTGCGGGCGATCGCCGGCAGCTCCTCCTCGGGCAATGTTTCCCGGAACAGATCAACGTATATGTAGCTATTACCCAATCCATGCATTTTCGTAAACGAAAAAGAACGCACATGACTCCCTCCTGAACATTTTTTGCGCTTCGCATGTATAATGGCGGCATCTCCTGGGCACAATGGGAATATCCCCCGTTTTTTCATTATACATTGAAGAGGATGCCGCATCGCGGACATCCTCCTTTTTTCGTTAAAACATTGGGTTTTCCTCGAGATGCCGATAAATATTTTCCACGAGCTGCTCAGGCGTTTCGCCGCTGACAAACTCGCCGTTGACGAGCGCAAACAGCGTTTCCGCGCAGCGTGTGCAATAGCTTAAGCAACTGTATTCAATGATGTCCAAGTTCGGATCCTTTTCCAACATTTCCATTGCTTTGTACGACCCGCTGGCTAAGTTGCTGATGCAAAATTCGATGATTGGCAACATCATGCGCATGTTCACCTTCCTGCTTCCCATCGTAGCGGTTTTCCGGCGCGGCGTCAATGAACATGCTCGTTCGATCGAGGAAGCGGAAAAATGATTGTTCTTTTGTCACAATTTCGTTATACTTTTCTATGGCATTGTCGGCTTTAGAAACTCGACAAAAGGGGATTTTTCACGATGAGACAACTTGTATTGCTTGGCGGAGGATACGGCAATATGCGCATTTTGCAGCGCCTCCTCCCGGACGAATTGCCAAACGACATTCATATTATCCTCATCGACCGCGTTCCGTACCATTGTTTAAAAACGGAATATTACGCCTTGGCCGCGGGAACGGTCAGCGACCATCACATCCGCGTCCCGTTTCCGGAACATCCGCAGCTTGTGTACCAATTCGGCGAAGTCGTCTCGATTGATCTCGACCAGCAGCTCGTCCATTTAAAGGATGGGAGCAGCGTCCGCTACGATGATGTCGTGATCGGATTGGGCTGCGAAGACAAATACCACGGGGTGCCGGGCGCCGAGGCGCATACGTACAGCATCCAGTCGATCGATAAGGCGCGCGCCGCCTATGAAGCGCTGAACAATTTGCCGCCGAAAGCGACGGTCGGCATCGTCGGCGCGGGATTGAGCGGCGTCGAGCTGGCCAGCGAACTGGCGGAGAGCCGTCCGGACTTGCACATCAAGCTGTTTGACCGCGGTGAGCGCATTTTGCCGATGTTTCCGAAACGGTTGAGCGATTATGTGGAAGGATGGTTCGTTGAACACAAGGTGGAAATCGTCCGCAACTCCAACGTCACGAAAGTCGAACCTGGCGTCTTGTACAACCACGACGAGCCGGTCAAGTGCGACGTCATCGTCTGGACGGCCGGCATTCAGCCCAACCGCGTCGTCCGCGAACTGAATGTCGAAAAGGACAAGCAAGGCCGCGTGGTGCTGACGAAGCGCCATCACATCCCCGGCTATGAAAACGCCTACGTCGTCGGCGACTGTGCGAGCCTGCCGCATTCCCCGAGCGCCCAGCTCGCTGAAGCGCAAGCCGAGCAAATCGTCCAAGTGCTGCAAAAGCGGTGGAACGGCGAAGAACCACCGAGCGAATTCCCGCCGATCAAATTAAAAGGCATTCTCGGCTCGCTCGGCAAAAAGCACGGCTTCGGCTTGCTCGCCGACCGCCCGCTCACCGGCCGGGTGCCGCGTTTGTTGAAATCAGGCATTTTGTGGATGTACAAGCATCACCATGGGTACTGACAGCACAACTGGCCCTTATTCGGCGAAAAAGGCGGAGTTCATTCCGCCTTTTTCCCTTCCGGCGTCGACGGTTGATACCCGAATTTTTCCATTTCTGCACAAATCGCTTTGAGCCGCGGGTTGCCTTCGGCGACGACGTTTCCTTCGATCACCACGACCGGATACACCCAATCTTCTTCGACGATCGTCTGCGCGAGCTCCCGCTTCTCCTCGTCATCGGCCGGCGGCGCAAAAATGTCGACGTACGTCATCACAAACGGCTGATCCGGATACTTGCGGCGCAGCGCGGCCTCGAGCCACTCGTACGTTTCTTTCGACGACGGCAGCTGCACGCATGCCGGGCAAATGACGTCGGCCCCGTACACACAAATTTCAACCGGCTTGAATGTCATCGTTGTCACCCTTTGCAAAAGCAAAATTTATCATTAGATTTTTTTTTGTCACTATGATTATAATAAAAACTAAGGAAAGGAGTCGATGGAAATGACGGATCAAGAAATCAAAGAACAAGTGCAAGAAGTTTTAGATAAACTGCGTCCGTTCCTGCTTCGCGACGGCGGCGACTGCGAACTCGTCGATGTCGAAGACGGCGTCGTGAAACTTCGCCTCCTCGGCGCGTGCGGCAGCTGCCCGAGCTCGACGATTACGCTCAAAGCCGGAATTGAGCGCGCCTTGTTTGAAGAAGTGCCGGGCGTCGTCGAAGTGGAACAAGTGTTTTAATATGAAAAATCCGAACAGCGGCCGCTGTTCGGATTTTTTTATCGCCAGCGGGGCGGCGAGCCGACGGGAAGGCTGGTGATGGGCAGCCACAACCCGCCTGATCGGGCGCTTCTCCGTTTTCGTTTCCTTCCAATTGTGCAAGGAAAACCGTCATATCTTTCGCCCGCTCCCAAGCGCGGCGGCGAAACGGCCAGGCCGCTGAACGGACTTCTGTTCGCGCCGGCGCCCAAGAAGGTTCAAGCTTCAAGCGCCAGCTTGTAGACGCGGCTGCCGCGCGGCTCGACGGAAAGACGCGCGATTTCGCACGTCGGAAAATGCGGGCGCAGCCGGCGCGCGAGCCGCTCTCCTTGGCCCGGTTCGGCAAAGACGAGCACCGTCGGCCCCGCTCCGCTCAGCGCCGCACCGATCGCTCCGTATTCAAGAGCGAGCGCCTCCGCCCGCTCGAGTTCCGGAACGAGCTGTCTCCGATACGGCTGATGGAACAGATCGGCGGCCATCATCCGGCCGGCAAGCTCCCAGTTTTTCGTGAGCAACGCGGCGACGAGAACGTTGCTGACGGCGCTCGCCTCGACCGCCCGCTCTCTCGGCCATTGTTCCGGCAGCTGCCCGCGCGCTTTTTTCGTTTCTAGTTCATACTCCGGAATAATAGCGACAAGCTCCACATCCAATTGTGGAATATGGACGACATCCACGCCCGCCTCGCGGCAGCAGCCGATGACAAGCCCCCCGTACAACGAGGCGCCGACATTGTCCGGATGTCCTTCGTATCGGGTCGCCAATTCCATCTTTTGCTCGCGCGGCAACTGAAGCCCAAGCAGCGCGTCGGCGAGCTCAATGCCGGCGACGACCGCCGCCGCGCTGCTCCCGAGCCCGCGCGTAAACGGAATGTCGCTGTACACATCGACTGCACAGCTCGGCAGCCGGCGGCCGTAAACGTCCGCCGTCTCCGCCGCCACTTGATACACCAAATTGTCCGTCCCGCGCGGAATGCCGCTCACTTCCGCCGTTTTCGGCGCAAACGACCACGCATCCGCCAAGCGGACGTCAAGCGTCAAATAGCGATTGATCGCGAGCCCGATCGAGTCAAACCCGGGCCCTAGGTTCGCCGTGCTTCCCGGCACGACGATCTTCAACATCTCGTCTTCTTTCATGCCCGGACAACCCCTTGCAAATGCTCCAAGACAACTTGTTCATCGTTCGGCAGCACGATCGGTTCGATCGCCGCGGTCTCCAAGGCGATGGCCGGGTCTTTCAATCCGTTGCCAGTGAGAACCGCGACGACGAGGCTGCCGCGTTCGATTTCGTTCCGTTCGCGCTGCTTGATCACCCCGGCGATCGCCGCGCATGACGCCGGTTCGGCAAAAATGCCTTCCGTCCGGGCGAGCCGCTTGTAGGCGGCCAAAATTTCTGCGTCGCTCACCTCATCAATTTTCCCGCGCGACTCGCTCGCCGCCTCGACCGCTTTGTCCCAGCTCGCCGGATTGCCGATGCGGATCGCGGTCGCCACCGTCTCCGGCTGTTCAATCACCCGGTTGCGGACGATCGCCGCCGCTCCTTCCGCTTCAAAGCCGCGCATTTGCGGCAAGCCCGTTCCTTTCGCTTCATGGTACTCCTTAAACCCTTTCCAATAGGCGGTGATGTTGCCGGCGTTGCCGACTGGAATGGCGAGCACGTCCGGGGCGCGCCCAAGCTGGTCGCACACTTCAAACGCCGCCGTTTTTTGCCCTTCGATCCGGTACGGATTGACCGAGTTGACGAGCGTAATCGGCGCCGTTTCGCTCAACCGGCGCACCATCTTCAGCGCCTCGTCAAAGTTGCCGTCAATCGCAAAAATTTCCGCGCCGTACATGGCGGCTTGCGCCAACTTGCCGAGGGCGATCTTGCCGTTCGGAACGACGACGAGGCAGCGCATGCCGGCGCGCGCCGCATAGGCGGCCGCTGAAGCCGATGTATTGCCGGTTGAGGCGCAGATGATCGTATGGCTTCCTTCCTCTTTCGCCTTGGCCACCGCCATCACCATGCCGCGGTCTTTAAACGAACCGGTCGGGTTCGCCCCTTCGACCTTGACATAGAGCGCAATGCCGAGCTCCTCCGACAAGCGCGGCAGCGGGATGAGCGGCGTATTCCCTTCGCAAAGCGACAGCCTCGGCGTCGCCGCAGAGAGCGGCAAAAAATCGCCGTAGGCGTCAAGCAGCCCTTTCCATGCCATTACCGTTTCTCTCCTTCCACTCGATACGAGCTTTGCACCCGTTCGACGATTTCCAAATCGCCGAGCTGCTGCAAAATGTCTTCGTAGTCTTGCTGTGAGGCGTCATGCGTAACGATGACGATTTCCGCTAGGCCATCCTCTTTCAGCGGCAATTGCAAAATTTTCTCAAAGCTCACCCCGCGCTCGGAAAACAGCGTCGTAATTTTGGCAAACGCGCCGACCTGGTCTTTGACATGAATGCGCAAAAAGTATTTCGAGAAAATGTCCGCCGGCGTCTTCAACTGCTTTTCATATTGCGGCGCGACGGCATAGCGGCCGTTGACGCCAAGGCGCATATTTTTCATCACCGCGACCAAGTCGGAGACAACCGCCGTCGCCGTCGGCAAGCTCCCGGCCCCCGGCCCGTAAAACATCGTCTCTCCGACCGCTTCGCCGTATACGTACACCGCATTGTATTCGTTGTGCACGGACGCCAACGGATGCGAATCCGGCAAAAACGTCGGCTGGACGCTCACCTCGACCTTCTGCCCGTCGCGCTGGGCGATGCCGATCAATTTCATCGTGTAGCCGAGCCGCTTCCCGTAGTTCAAGTCTTCCTCCGTCACTTGAGTGATGCCTTTCACTTGCACATCGTCCAAGTCGATGTCCATGGAAAAGCCAAGGCGGGCCAAAATCGCCATTTTCCGCGCCGCATCCAGCCCTTCGACGTCTGACGTCGGATCGGCTTCCGCAAACCCGAGCGCCTGCGCTTCAGCGAGCACGTCCTCATAGGAAGCGCCGTTTTGCGACATTTTCGTCAAAATGTAGTTCGTCGTCCCGTTCACAATGCCCATGAGCTTCGTAATCCGGTCCGACGCCAAGCCGTCAACCAAGCTGCGCAAAATCGGAATGCCGCCGGCGACGCTCGCTTCATAAAACAAATCGCAGCGGTATTCCGCCGCCACCCGAAGCAGCTCCGACCCGTAGACGGCCATTAAGTCTTTATTGGCGGTCACGACATGCTTCCCTTGGCGCAGCGCCCGCAATAGCAGCTCTTTTGTCTCCTCAATGCCGCCCATCACTTCGATGATGACATCAATGTCTGGATCGTCAATCACCTCAGCCGCACTCGTCGTAAGGAGCGACGGGTCAACGGCGACATCACGCGGTTTCTGTACATCCCGGACAAGGATTTTTTTCACCTTCACCGGGCACCCGACTTGATGCATCAACTTTTCCTGATGGTTTTCAATAATTTTGACCACGCCGCTCCCGACCGTTCCTAATCCTAACAATCCGACCAAAATTGGTTTTTCCATGATTCCCGCCCCTTCTGTTTACGTACAGTAGACATTTGTATTTTTATAGTAGACATTATAAAAGACGATCGGCCATTTGGCAATGAAAATTTTTATGAGATCCGGTTCACAGGCGTCAGCGGCGGCCGTCCTTCGAGCACGGCGATGATATTGTCGCGCGCCAATGTCATCATGGCGCGCCGCGTTTCGTACGTGGCGCTGCCGATATGCGGCAAGGCGACGACGTTCGGAAGCGAAACGAGCGGATGATCGGCCGCGACCGGCTCGTGTTCAAATACATCCAATCCCGCCGCGGCGATCTCCCCGCCGACCAGCGCCTCATACAACGCCTGTTCATCGACGACCGCTCCGCGCGCCGCGTTAATGAAAATCGCGGACTTCTTCATTTGCCGGAACGCCTCGCGGTTGAACAAATGGCGCGTCTCGGAGGTGAGCGGCGTCAAGCAGACGACAAAATCGCTCTCTGAAAGCAAGTCGGCGAACGGACGATAGACGGCGCCAAGCTTCTCTTCCGCCTCCGGACGGCGGGAGCGGTTGTAATACAGAATGTTCATGTCAAACCCCTTCGCCCGTTTCGCCACTGCCTGGCCGATGTTCCCCATGCCGACGATGCCGATCGTTTTATGATGGACATCGGCGCCCGCAAGCAAAAACGGACTCCAGCTTTTCCATTTCCCTTCTTTCAAAAACATAGCCGCTTCGACAAGGCGGCGGGCGGTGGCCAATAAAAGCGCAAACGTCAAATCGGCCGTCGTATCGGTCAATACATCGGGTGTATTGCAAACGAGAATGCCTCGATGGGCCGCCGCCGCTACATCAATGTTATCGTAGCCGACGCCCATATTGGCGACGACTCGGAGCGCCGAACCGGCGGACAAGACGTCTTCATCGATCGGATCAGACACCATCGGCAAGATGGCCGTCGCCCGTTTCGCCTTTTCCACGAGCACATCGTGTGGCACGGCCATATCTTCATGGGGCCACATCTCTACTTCAGCGATGGCCAAAAGCGGCGCGACCACGTCCTCGGGCAATTTTCGCGTAATGAATACATACGGCTTCGTCATGGTGCAGCCTCCCGCATCGTTTTTTCTAAATCTTATCACAACTTTGGCCGAAAAAAAACGGGAAGTTGTCCTTAGGGTTTAACGGCAGGGAAGCGGTCGTTTTTTCGTTTAGGCCAAAAAAAAGCGGGAAGCTGTCTTCCCTGCGTTACGCCGGCGGCAGCCACTCGACCGCCGGCAGGCGGATGCGGTTCGAGATGCCGGCGATCTTGGCAAACGCGGCCAAAAATCGTTCATATTCATGCGATCGATCGAGCAAGCGCCGCAACTCCCCCTCCCGCCTTGTCCGTTCGCTCTCATCCACAGCGATATAATATGCCTCGACACATTCAAAATAGGAAAGCGGAAACAACAACCTGGCGTAAACGAGTCTCCAAGCAAACGGCGACAGCGGCGCCGCATGTTCATACTCTTGAAAAAACTGCCGCACCGCCCGCTGACAGCCAAGTCCGCTCTTTTCGTACAAATGGCGCACCCATTCCGCCAAATCGCGGGCGCAATGGTCATACACCCAGTCGGTCGGCAGCTTCGCTTCGATCCCCCCAACCCACTTCGCCTCGGGGAGACGCTCATGGCAAAATGCCGCGTAATCGATGCGCCCTGGTTCTTCGTCAATCTCCGTGTCCGCCACGTATTGCACCGCGTTTTCCGCCAAGCCTAAATAATACGGGAACGATTCGATAAACAGACGATCAAACAGCGACGACGGCCCGGAAGCGAGCTTGCTCGACCAAAACGCCTCCATTTGATCGATCCGCTTCGCCCACAGCTCCCGCCATTGGCCGATGCGCCGGCAGGCGACGATCGGCCATGGACATGTTCTCCCGCATTCATGCATCACCGCCAATTCCCTTCCGAGCGAACGAAAGCGAGCCGCCGGAAGCGGAGCGCGAACGAGCGCCAACGGCTGTCCATTATAGGAAGCGATATACGTTCCGGACGTCGTTTTGACCAGTTCTCCGACGCCGTCCACTCCTTTTGCCCGCAAATAGCGGCTCATTCGCTGGCGCTCTTCCATTTCCGCTTCGCTTTGCCCATCGGCGGGAACGAGCAAAAAACGCTCCTGCCGATGCCAAAAGGCCGCATGCCGTCCGCTTCGCTCCAACCTCTCGACGCGCATGCCATACTGTTCACGCACCCATTCTTCCATCGCCGCGCCTCCTTTTTGCCGAAACCAGTCAATTCCGCTCGTTCCACACCTTCATCTCATCGCCGCCCCATCAATGAGCCGATTCCGCCTCCGCTCCAGCATGAAACGGCCCCATTCACGCGCCTATGTTGATCAGCCAACGCATGGCCGCGGAAAAAGAGGGCTACTTTTTATATATGACAGCGGGCGCCAAAAAAGCCGATGAGCATTTTTCTTTATATGACGGACTTATTTATGACATGATACATATATATAGAAAACGACTTTCTAAAAGAAACAGGTGAAGTTCATGAGCGAATTCATTATGAACAATCTGGAACAAACGGCTCGGCGCTGGCTTGAGGAACGGGGGGTGACCGTGGAAAAAATTGCGGAGCTCGTTTATTACTTGCAATCAAAATATCATCCCGATTTAACGATGGAGGAGTGCATCGAAAACGTCAACCGCGTCATTTCGAAACGCGAAGTGCAAAATGCGATTCTAACCGGCATCCAATTGGATAAACTCGCCGAAGACGGTCGGCTCGATGAACCGCTGCAGTCGATCATCCGCCGCGATGAAGGGCTGTATGGCGTCGACGAAATTTTGGCGCTGTCAATCGTCAATGTGTACGGATCGATCGGGTTTACGAACTACGGATATATCGATAAGCAAAAACCGGGCATTTTGCAATATTTAAATGATAAATCGACCGGCAAATGCAACACGTTTTTGGACGACATTGTCGGCGCCATCGCCGCAGCGGCGTCAAGCCGCCTGGCGCATCGGGCCGCCAATGCGGAGTAACGCCGGCTCCGCCCATGCGCGCCCTCCATCCGCGCCGAGCAACATGAAACGCCGCCTTGCCTTTTTTGGCAAAGCGGCGTTGTTTACAAGCGGTCAAGCCATTCCAAAAGTGAATCAGCCGTATACGTCGGCATCCGTTCGTAGCGGGCGAGCATTTCTTTTGTCGTAACGCCCGTATGGACTAAAAGCGTATCAATGCCAGCGTTCATGCCGGCTAAAATGTCGGTTTCATAATAGTCGCCGATCATCAGCACGTCCTCCTTCGGGACGCCAAGCACTTTGAGCGCCTGCTCCATAATGATTTTTTCCGGCTTGCCGATAAATGTCGGCTTCACCTGCGTCGATACAGCGACGACCGACGTCAGCGCCCCGTTGCCCGGAAGCAGCCCCCGCTCCGTCGGCAAGGCGATGTCGCCGTTGGTTGAGATGAACATCGCTCCATTTCGGACAGCGAGACAAGCGACAGCGAACTTTTCGTATGTAATTTGCCGGTCAATCCCGATGACGACGACATCCGCATCTTCGCCGGCCAAACGGAATCCTTTGTCCGCCAAGGCGGTTTGGAGCCCTTCTTCACCGATCACATACACGGAAGCATCCGGTTTTTTTTCAAAAATGTAATTCGCCGTCGCCTGGCTTGTCGTAAACACATGCTTCTCCTCGGCCGGCACGCCGAACGAACGCAATTTTTCCGCCACTTGCGCCGGTGTGCGCGACGAATTGTTCGTGACAAACAAATACGGAATGCCACGGCGGTGCAGCTCGTTGACAAACGTACGCGCCTCAGCGATGCATTCGGTGCCGCGGTACATCGTCCCGTCCAAATCGATGAGGTAGCCGTTGTATCGTTTCAATGCATTTGCTCTCCTTTCCCGCCATCAATTGCGAAACGCCGACACCGGGCCGAGCTCGTTTTCAAGGTAAGCGCGCACCGCCTTCGGATACGCCTCCAGCGCCGGCAAATGTTCGTTCAGATCGGCGAGCAATTTCGCGTGATCGACGCGCGCATATTCGTGCACAAGCATTTTCCGATGGGCAATGAACGCTTTCAATCGGTCAGCATCCGCCGGCGAGATCACCTGTTCGTCAGCCAAAATATCGATGATGTCGTTATAGCTGCCCGGGTCGCGCATAATAAACCCGTCGATCATGGCGTTGCCGACGTCCAACACCGCCTCGATGACGATATGAGCGATCCGTTCGAGCGCCAATTGCCGAAGCGGCTCGTCCCATCGCTCCTCGGCCTTGTAACGGTCCAGCATTTGTTCCATGTAGCTGAGCGTTTCTTCCAGTTTTTTGCGATCGACAAAATACATCCGTCATCCCTCCTCGTTCCTTTGTGCGATTTGCTGTCTCCCGTTTTCGCCGCCTGTCTGCTATGATGGACATAGACGAAAAAACAGGAGGGGCTCAAATGATGGGTGAACGGTTTTATTTATACGACGACACCGTCGAAGCGGCCGTCCGCTTCGTCAGCTTTGTCGGCGAGCGGCAGCGGTTTGATTTGGCGCTCATCGAAACGGATCGTTTTTACGGGAAGTGGCTCGTGCTCGACTTGCAAAGCAACCGCTTTGCCATTCTCGGGCGCGACGATTTGGAGGAGCCAGGCTATATCGAGCACGCTTACCAGCTTCATGAACAAGATGCCAACGATTTGCGCGCCTTTTTGGAGGAGTATCTCTCATAACCTTCCTCGGTTTCGGGCATCTTATGAAACAGCCCACGAACGAAGGAAGGTGAGACGAATGGCGGAACGGGAAACATACGCCGATTTTTCCGTCGTCGAGAAACAGCGCAATTTCTTGACCGCTGAAGAGTTCCCAGAAGGGCCGTACGGCTCGCCGCGCCGCGACGACGCGCCGGTCGAAAACAAAAGCACGCCTTGGAAGGAAGGCCAGCGGCATTACAGCGCCTTCAACTACGAGTTTAAATCGTTCCACCAAAACATTCCAAGGCGCGACCCAGCCGCCCACCCGCCGCACGACGATCCGCATCAAAGCGAACAGTTTCCGTACAACGAAGGCGAATGACGAGGCAGCCGCTCGCGGCAAGCGGGCGGCTGCCGTGCTTACCGTTTCACCTTGCGCAGCACAAAATACGCGCAGCCGAAGTTGCAATATTCATACAAATATTCGGACAACGTGCTGATTTTCGTATCGTACGTCGCTTTTTGGTTATGGTCGTCAAAAAACCCGCGCAACCGGAGCTGGTTGTATCCCCAATCCCCGACAATGTAGTCGTACTTCGCCAAAATGTCCGCATATCGGGCGCGAAAGGCTTCTTCATTAAAGGCGTTTTTCACATTTTCCACCAGTTCGTAACAATGATTGTTAATGCAAATCACTGTTCTCACCTCGCCTTTCCACTTCCATCATAAACGATGCATCGCCCCCAATCAATTACTGTCATCAAACCATCATCCGTGTGCCACCCTAAAAGCGAAGGGGGTGCTGACGATGAGACGACCATGGTTGGCCGTTGCGTTCGGAGCGGCCGTCGCCCTAGCCGGCTGCGCGCAGACGGCTCAGGACGAAAACACCGATATTTACAAGCGGAGCGGCAACACGATCAATGTCACCGACCGCAACGAGCTGTACAATGAAAACGGGGTGCCCAACGGCGATGACACGCCGATGAACAACTTCGGCTACGTCCGCCATCAAAAAAGCCCGATCCTCGGCGATGCAAACGGCTATAACGACATGCCGTCCTTCAACCGCGAGAAAGCGGCTGATTTAATCAGCAAATTGTGCACCCAGCTGCCGGGCGTCAAAGACGTCGCCACGCTCGTCACGGATGAGGAAGTGCTCGTCGTGTATGACGCGGACACGAACAACCGGCAGCAAACGGCCGATCAAGTGAAAAAAACAGCGCTTTCCGTCGTTCCCCGCTACTACCATGTGTATGTCGCCGACAATCCGCAGCTGATGAAGGACATTGAGCGCTTCGGGCGCCTTGATTCGAACACGCGCAACATCGACCAAATTCTCGATGCGACGATTCAGCGGATGTTGAAATATCCGCAAGGGAAAAAACTGAGCGACGGGGAAAATGAAAACGGCGAAATGATCAACGAAACAAACGATGAATTAGACCGCGATTTCCGCGACGGCACGCCGCGGGCGACGAAAGCGGGGCG
This sequence comes from Geobacillus sp. CCR, assembly GCF_052906625.1. NCBI lineage: Bacteria > Bacillati > Bacillota > Bacilli > Caryophanales > Anoxybacillaceae > Geobacillus > Geobacillus sp. CCR. The sequence goes on from NZ_JBREBQ010000014.1 coordinate 47,841, forward strand.
CTAGGGAAAAGAAACGGTCTGCCTTCTTTATGAAAGGCATGACCGTTTCTTCGCGTTCATCCGGCCGGGATGATGCTTTCAGCCGCTGAAACAACGCTTGCTTGCTTTCGTGCCGTTCGTTGGATGTTACGCTTTCAACTGCCGCGCTTTCGCCGCCTCGCTCACCTGCTCATCGGCATGGTACGACGAGCGGACGAGCGGCCCCGCTTCACAATGGCTGAACCCTTTGCTCAACGCGATTTCTTTCAGCTCTTGAAACTCGTCCGGATGGTAATATTTCACGACCTTCAAATGCTTTTTCGTCGGCTGCAAATACTGGCCGATCGTCAAAATGTCGACATGGTTGGCGCGCAAGTCATCCATCGCTTCAATGATTTCCTCTTTCGTTTCCCCAAGGCCGACCATGATGCTCGATTTCGTCGGAATGTCCGGCTGCAATTCTTTCGCGCGCCGCAAAAACTCAAGCGAACGTTCGTACGTCGCGCGGGCGCGCACCCTTGGAGTCAAGCGGCGCACCGTTTCGATGTTATGGTTTAAAATGTCAGGGCGGGCATCCATCAAAATTTTCAAGTTTTCATACACCCCGCCCATATCCGACGGCAGCACCTCGATCGTCGTAAACGGGTTTTTCCGGCGGATGGCGCGCACCGTTTCGGCGAATACCGCCGCCCCGCCGTCTTTTAGGTCATCGCGGGCGACGGCGGTGACGACGACGTGTTTCAAGTTCATGATGCGCACCGATTCCGCGACGCGTTCCGGCTCCTGCCAATCGAGCTCGGTCGGCAGCCCGGTTTTGACGGCGCAGAAGCGGCAGGCGCGCGTGCAGACGCTGCCTAAAATCATAAACGTCGCCGTCCGCCGTACGGCCCAGCATTCGTGAATGTTTGGGCACTTCGCTTCCTCGCAAACGGTATGTAAACGGTTTTCCCGCATCAGCTTCTTTAAACCGATATAATTCTCGTTCGTGTTCAACTTGATTTTCAACCAGTCCGGCTTGCGGACGTGTTCTTCTTTCGTCGCCATCGTTCTCACTCCACTTGTCGATGATTGTTCATTTCTCATTATAATGAAAAGCGCAGGAAAACACAAAAAAATCGTCCATCAGACGATTTTCCTCCTTTTAACATTTATGAAATTCCCGTTTCTCCCCAAACTAAACATATGAAACGGGCGGAAAGGGGGAATACGCGTGCATCGATGGCTTGCCGCCATATCGGCGGCAGCGATGCTGTGGATCGCCGCCGGCGCGGCTTCGGCGGCGGAACAGGAAGAAGCGATGTATGAAAAGCGAATGGAGCTGTACAAAAAGGCCGAAGCCGTTTCCTTGATCCCGTGGTATTACTTTGCGGCCATTGACCAGTATGAGCGAAACGTCCGGCAAGTGCGCCGCGACCTGCCCAAGCCAGCCGGCGTTCTCGGCATTTATATGAAGCCGGAAATATGGGCCGGGCCGCTGAACAAAAACCCGCATGATACAGACCCGTTCACCATCTCCCAGTTTGGCGGCCTTGGCGTGGACGGAGACGGCGACGGCTATGCGCGGGCGGATGACGATGACGATGTGATCATGGCCATGGCCCGCTATTTGCAGACGTACGGCATCGATCACCGCCATATCAAAATCGCGCTTTGGAACTATTACCAACGCGCCAAAACCGTCGACTTGATTTTAGGAAAGGCGAGAATTTATAAAAAGTATCAGACGTTGAAATTGGACAACCACGTGTTTCCGCTTCCGCTAGGGGCCAATTACAGCTACCGCGATACATGGGGGGATGCGCGCGGCTGGGGCGGGCGGCGCATTCATGAAGGAACCGACATTTTCGCCGGCTACGGCGTTCCGGTGCGCTCGACGTGCTACGGCATCGTCGAGCTGAAAGGGTGGAACAAATACGGCGGCTGGCGCATCGGCATCCGCGACATCAACAACACGTACCACTACTTTGCCCATTTGAACGGCTTCGCCGCCGATCTTCGCGAGGGGCAAATCGTCGAGCCGGGGACGATCATCGGTTCGGTCGGCAGCTCTGGCTACGGTCCGCCCGGCACGGCGGGGAAATTTCCGCCCCATCTTCACTACGGCATGTACAAAGACAACGGCTATACCGAATGGGCGTTTGACCCGTACCCGCACTTAAAAGCATGGGAGCGGGCCGAGCGGCAACAACGGCGCCGCTAGCCGCGCGGGGGCCGGCGCGACGGGGTTCTCTCCGCCAACGCCAGCCGCCCAAATCAGCGGCATGTTTTTTCAAGAGCAGAGACGTCCCGGACGCCGATGTTTCCCGTCCGTCCATCCCAGCCGGCGTTCGCCGGCCGAAACGGCAATGACGGAAAAAGGCTGATCTCCAAGTTGGAATCAGCCTTTTTTCCACGGCGGCACAACCGTCCGAAACGGCTTTCCGCTGACGTTCTTCAACCTATCGCTTCTCAATGCCCGCCCAAATACGCCTGCTTCACCTGCTCGCTCGCCTGCAGCTCGCTCGCCGTTCCCGACAAGACGACGCGCCCCGATTCAAGGACATAGGCGCGATGGGCGATGGAGAGCGCCATATGGGCGTTTTGTTCGACAAGCAAAATCGTCGTCCCCGACTCGTTGATTTCCTGAATGATGCGGAAAATCGTCTTGACCAAAAGCGGCGCGAGCCCCATTGACGGTTCGTCAAGCAAGAGCAGCTTCGGGCGCGCCATGAGCGCGCGGCCGATGGCGAGCATTTGCTGCTCGCCGCCCGAAAGCGTGCCGGCCAGCTGCTTGCGCCGCTCCTCAAGGCGCGGGAACAGCTGAAAGACTTTGGCAAAGTCTTGTTGAATGCCTTCTTTGTCTTTGCGCAAAAACGCGCCGAGCTCCAAGTTTTCCTCGACCGTCATATTGGCGAAAACGCGCCTCCCTTCCGGCACGTGGGAAATGCCTTGCTTGACGATCGTCTGCGCCGCCTTGCCGGCGATCGAGGCTCCCTCATACACGATGTCGCCGTTTTTCGGCCTAAGCAGCCCGGAAATGGTTTTCAGAAGCGTCGTTTTCCCCGCGCCGTTCGCCCCGATCAGCGTGACGATCTCGCCTTTGTTCACCTCAAGCGATACGCCTTTTAAGGCATGAATGTTGCCGTAAAACACATCGATTCCATCCACTTTCAACATGGTCACGACACCTCCTCGCCAAGGTAAGCCTCGATCACTTTCGGGTTGCTGCGCACTTGTTCCGGCGTGCCTTCGGCGATCAGCTGGCCGTGATCCAACACGTAAATGCGCTCGCATATGCCCATCACAAGCGACATGTCATGCTCAATCAACAAAATCGTCAACGCAAACCGTTCGCGAATGAACGCAATCAACTTCATCAATTCTTTCGTTTCTTGCGGGTTCATGCCGGCGGCCGGCTCGTCAAGCAAAAGCACTTTTGGCTGCGCCGCCAGCGCCCGAGCGATCTCAAGCCGGCGCTGCTGGCCGTACGGCAAGTTTTTCGCCTTCTCGTGCATGACGCCATCAAGCTGAAAAATGTTCAAAAACTCGATCGCCTTTTCTTCCATTTCCTTTTCACCGCGGAAATGGGACGGGAGGCGGAGAATGGAGCTCGCGATCGAATGGCGGGCGTGCGCATGGTAGGCGACTTTCACGTTGTCGAGCACCGACAGCTCGCCGAACAGGCGAATGTTTTGAAACGTCCGGCTGATCCCTTTGCGCGTAATTTTATACGGCGGCAGGCCGTTCAACGTCTCGCCGTCAAGCATAATCCGCCCGTCAGTCGGCACATACACGCCCGTCAATAAGTTAAACAGCGTCGTTTTCCCCGCGCCGTTCGGGCCGATGAGCCCGACAAGCTCCCCTTGATACAGCTCCATCGTCACACCGGAGAGCGCCTTCAGCCCGCCAAACTGGATGCCGACATTTTCTGCCTTAAGCAACGGTGTTTTTGCCGCCATGATTCATTCCTCCCTGCGCTGCCTTCCGCCATTTGAAGAGCGAAGATAGTTCTTTCGTCCCCATCAGCCCGGTTGGACGGTACAGCATCACCAAAATCAAGACGATGCTGTAAATGATCATCCGCGTTTCCGGATAGTTTTGCAAGAACGTCGAAACGATCGTCAGCAGCACCGCCGCCACCACCGCGCCGGATAGGCTGCCGAGCCCGCCGAGCACGACGAAAATCAAAATGTCAAACGATTTTAAAAAGCCGAAGTTCGACGGCTGAATGATGTAAAAGTGATGGGCGTACAGCGCCCCGGCGATGCCGGCGAAAAACGAACCGATCGCAAACGCCGCCACTTTGTAATACGTCGTATTGATCCCCATGGCATCAGCGGCGATTTCATCTTCGCGGATCGAGATGCACGCCCGCCCGTGCGTCGAGTTCGTGAAGTTGGCGATCACCAAAATCGTGGCAAACAAGCAGGCGAACACCCATGGCCATGTCGTCATATGCGTCACCGTCATGCCGCTCGCCCCGCCGACGTAATCGATGTTCAAGAGCGCAATGCGGACGATTTCGCCAAAGCCGAGCGTGGCGATCGCCAAATAATCGCCTTTTAAACGCAGGCTCGGCACGCCGATGATGAGGCCGGCGAGCGCCGCCGCCACCCCAGCGGTCAAGACGCCGACCGCAAACGGCAGCTCTAGCTTCATCGTCATGACGGCTGAAGCGTAAGCGCCGACGGCGAAAAAGCCGGCATGTCCAATCGAAAACTGTCCGGTGATGCCGATGATCAAGTGAAGGCTCGCCGCCAGCATGACGTTGATCGCCATGAAAAAGAGCGTGTTGACGTAAAACACATTGAGCGTCCCGCTTGCAATCAGCCACTCGACAACAGCGAAAAAGGCGAAGGCCAGTATGACGGAAACCCAAAATCCACGAGTCCGCTTCCAAGTTGCCATTGTCCCCTACCATCCTTTACACTTTTTCTCGTACGTTCTTGCCAAACAATCCGGCCGGCCGGAAAATGAGAATGAGAATTAAAATGACAAACGCCACTCCGTCGCGCCAAAGCGAGTAGCCGAGCCCGCTGACGAGCGATTCGATGACGCCAAGCAAAAGCCCCCCGACCATCGCTCCCGGAATGATGCCGATTCCGCCCAACACGGCGGCGACAAACGCTTTTAATCCGGGAAGAATGCCCATCAATGGCTCGATTTTTGTATAATAAATGCCGAAAATAACGCCTGCCGCCCCCGCGAGCGCTGAACCGATGGCGAACGTGGCCGAAATCGTGTTGTCGACGTTGATTCCCATCAACCGGGCCGCTTCCGCATCATGGGAAACAGCGCGCATCGCTTTCCCGATTTTTGTCCGGTGAACGATGAACTGAAGAAGAATCATCAAAACGAGGGACGTGCCGAGGATGAACAGCGACTGGCTGCTGATGACAACCCCAAACAGCTTCAAGTTCCGATCCGGCAGCAGCGTGCTCGGATACGCTTCCGGCTGGGCCCCGCGCAAATAAATCGTGACGTACTCAATCAAGAGCGATACGCCGATCGCCGTAATGAGCACTGCGATGCGCGCCGCATTGCGCAACGGCTTGTAGGCAATCCGCTCGATGATCATCCCAAGCACGGCGCAAGAGGCCATCGCCAGCAAAAGCGCCGGGAAAAAGCCGACACCAAGCATCGTTACGGCATAAAAACCGACGAATGAACCGACCATAAAGACGTCGCCATGGGCGAAGTTAATGAGCCGAACAATGCCGTACACCATCGTATAGCCAAGAGCGATGAGCGCATAAATGCTGCCTAGCGAAATGCCGTTGACCAGCTGTTGAATGAGTTCCATGATCGCACGCTCCTTAACGAAAACTCGTCGTTGACCAAAAGAAATGCCGGACAGGAGGGCGCCCCTTAGGGGCCTCCCCCGTCCATGCATCCATCCAGCCTTTCATTACGGATTCACTTTCGTTTTGAATTGCTGCTGCCCGTCTTTGTATTCCAAAATGGCCGCCGATTTGACCGGGTCATGGTTTTCATTGAGCGTCAGCGTGCCGGAGACGAGCTGCAAATCTTTCGTTTGCGCCAGCGCGTCTTTAATTTTCACCGGATCGGCGCTGCCGGCCCGCTTGATGGCGTCGGCCAGGAAGTAGGCTGTATCATAGCCAAGCGCGTTGAACGCATCCGGCGCTTTGTTGTATTTCGCTTTAAAGGCTTTCACAAACTCTTGAATTTTCGGATCCGGGTCGCCCGACGAATAATGGTTCGTGATGTACGTGTTGTTCAACGCGTCTTTGCCCGCGATCTCGACCAGCTTCGGCGAATCCCAGCCGTCGCCGCCCATGATCGGCACGTTCAAGCCAAGCTCGCGCGCCTGCTTGACGATGAGGCCGACTTCTTCATAATAGCCCGGCAGGAAAATGAACTCTGGATTCTTTGATTTTATGCGCGTCAGCGTCGCACGGAAATCGGTGTCTTTCGCGACATACGCCTCTTCAGCGACAATTTTGCCGCCGCCTTGCGTGAACGCGTCTTTAAACGAAGCGGCCAGCCCTTTCGAATAGTCGCTCGAGCTGTCGATCAACACCGCCGCGTTTTTCACTTTCAGTTCGTTCAAGGCGAATTTGGCCGCCACCGTCCCTTGGAACGGGTCGATAAAGCACGTCCGGAAGACGAACTCGTTCACTTTGCCGTCTTTGTTCGTGATCGTCGGGTTCGTGCCTGTCGGCGTAATGAGCGGCACTTTATTGTCGTTGGCGACTTGCACTTGAGCGAGCGTGTTCGTGCTCGTCGCCGAGCCGATGATGGCGACGACTTTATCCTGGCTGATCAACTTGATCGCGCCGTTCGTCGCTTCGGCCGCTTCCGATTTGTTGTCGACTTTCACCAACTCCAGCTTTTTGCCGTTGATTCCTTCTTTGTTGATTTCCTCAAGCGCCAAGTCGAGCCCTTCCGCAATCGACTGGCCGTATGACGCGACCCCGCCGGACAGCTCAAGGTTGGCGCCGATTTTAATCACATCGCCGCCCCCGCCTCCGCCGCTGTTTCCGCCTGAAGAACTGCCTCCTTGCTGGTTGCCGCCGCAGCCGGCCAAAAGACCCGCCGTCAGCATCAATGAGAAAAAGACACCTGCTGCTCTTTTTTTCTTCATTTCTTGTTCCCCCCATTGTTCAAAATGTTCTGTCACCAGAGCGCACACCTTTTTCTGCATACTATATCGATAGAGTCCGTCTGCCTTGTGCGCTCGTGCGCCGCGCCGGATGGCGCCGCAAACTGATGCATGCCTTCCGATGCCGGCCGTTCATTCCCCCTCTCAAACTGCTATGTAAATAATAAAACTATTTTCAATTTAATATAATATTACAAAATTCGAACCAACTCGTCTAGTTGTTTTCTATTTGAAAAACAAAAAAAGCTGTTTCCTCTTGACAAACGCCAGAGAAACAGCCAAAGCCCCTTCGCCGGGAAGAACACTTTTTTTGCATAACATTTCCATGTTTCTGTCAAAACCATTCCCAACGGCTGACGCGGGCACCCGTCAACCTAACGGAACTATATAGATGCAATTTGAAGCTTTGCCATTTGCAGCTTTTACCCGAGTATTTGATCGACTGTCGGGCGACCGAACAACGCCGCTTAAAGACCTATATATGGGTCTGTGAAGCAGGCGGTTGTTCGATCCTCCGTCACGCCTTGGCTTGCCTTCGACAGTCGAACGAGAACGATCGATTTAGGAAGATGACAGTCGCCGGCCTTTTAGAGGCGCGCATTGACAGCCTTTCCCACTACCGCTTCGGAAGCTGGATGGACGGGCCGACTTGACCGCCGTTTTTGTTGTAAAATTGCGGCACTTCTCCCGGAATAAAGCGCATCACAACTGGAATATCTGTTGTCACATTGGAAATTTTCGATGCAAAAGGAATGACGACTTGGATGTCGACCGATACATGAATATCAATTTCAATAAAAAAACTGTTAATATCATACGCTCGAATTTCTTTCGTCACTTCCGAGTCGACATTGCCAACGATCTGAAACTGCACCGGAATGCGCGGGCCGAGGTTGGCCAAGAGGGCATTATCCGTGATTTTTCCAAGCGGAATGTAATAAATGATGCCGCGGCTGTTTCCAGTTCCGGACTCGACTTCGGGAAGGACCATCCGTTCAAGCCGTCCTTCTGTCGCCGCCTTTAAGCTTTCCATCACATGATCATCCGTCTCCGATAAGATGCGATTGATCACCGCGGTGTCAAAATCGACCGACACAATTTTGCCGCTTTCGTCCTTTTGAACCGTGACCAGCTGCCGAAATTCAGGGTTGTCTTTTTGAAACTGCTGCTCAATGGCGTTATTGATCACCAAGTTGGCAATCCGCTTCGTTTCCGTTTCCGCAATCTCCATGAGCACCGGCTTAATGCCTTTATTGACAATCCAAAGGCTTACCGCCGTCGAGAACATAAAAAAAACGAACGTCAATAAAAACACATAGCGGAACGGGAGCGGCCCCTTCCGCACGAATCGGGGGCGCAACAAAATGAAAATCCCTCCTTTACAAGCTATATGTATGCTTGCAAGGAGGGATTTTTTCACCGCATTTTCAACAGCGCCTCTCTTCCTTTCATTCCCTCTTCAATGCCGAGCTCCAAAGCGGCGACTGTCACCGATTCGAGCGGCGCCTCGAGCAGCTGTTCAATCGTACGCACCCCGACCGCCCGCCCGGCGATAATGCCGCGATCGCGCAATTTCTCATTCAACAGCGCCACATCGAGCGCTCCGCACATAATGTACCCTTTTTCACCCGCCACCGCCAACAAATTCGTTTTCGGCAGCTGGACGGACACAGCAATAAACGGATGTCCGTCAATGATGATCGGCTTCACTTCGACCATCGCCGCAGTCACTCTCCTTTCCATACTCCAATGTATGAAGCATGGAAAAAGAAGTGCCTGCCTATTGGGCCAATTTCCAAGCGAGAAGATCGCGCAAAAACTCCGGCATGTAATACGTTTTTTCCGCCGCCCGCTGAATTTGCGGATAAAAGTGGCCGATCGCAAACATATCGGTCGTCGCCACCTCATACGTGCGCTCGGGATTGAGCGGCTCGCCGTTGATCATAATGCGGCGGATATGCCATTGACCGTCCTCCTCGAGCCCGGCCTCGATGTCCACGCCGTCGTACACCATTTCCCCCATCACTTCGCCGCGGAAGCCAAACCCTTTAAACTGCCAATGCTTCATCCGTTCCGTGTTGGCCTCAAGGATAATCTCTTTGAGCTCCGCGCCGCGCAGCTTCACCTTGCACGGGTTGAGCGGATGCGGGCAAATGCGATGCAAATCTTTTTTCGTCACCGGTCCTCTCGCAAGCGGCGCAAGCAGCACGCCGGCGTTGACCATGCCGATGTCCGCTTGGCACCACTCACGCAAAGCGGAAGCAAGCAAATTCCCAAGCGGCGACGGGGCGAACCAGTCAAGCGGCAAGTCATCATGGAGCACGGCGACTTGTTCCGCTTCAAGCCGCGCCAAACTTTCCTGCTCAAGACAAACAAGATGGCGCTCGACCGCCTCGGAGCGGGGCAATGGTTCGACATCCACGACCGTCGCGGATGCCCTGGACAGCCGGTTTTGGTCAATCTCCAGCTTGACCACCCCAACATATTTTCCGTATTTCCCCGCCGCGCAAAGCAGTGTTTGATTCAATGTTTTTCCTTCTGGAAACACATGGTGGGTGTGAGCGCCTAAAATAATGTCCACGCCTGGGATCGTCGCAGCGATTTTTTCATCCTCATTCACCCCAAGATGAGACAGCACAACGACGCAATCGGCCTTTTGCCTCACTTCCTCCACCGCCGCTGCCAACATGTCAAACGGCGGAACGATCTTCCAGCCGAGCAGCTCGTAAAAGTGAGAAAACGGAGCGGTGGCGCCAACCACCCCAATGCGAAACGTCTCCGTCGCCGGGATGACGACATACGGCAACGCCCAATGCGGCCGCACGCCATCGCGGCGAAACAAATTGGCGACAACGACCGGAAACCGAGCCTGTTCGTACAACGTATCCAGTTCATCATGATCAAGGGTGATCCCTTCGTTGTTGCCGATCGTCACCGCATCATAGTGAAGATCGTTCAATAAGTCCACATTCGCTTTTCCACGCGTCGCCTCGGTAATCGGGTGCACGCGGTCGAGAAAATCGCCCACATCAAACAAAAGCATCGCCTCGTTGCGCGCGCGATGCTCCCTTCTCCGTTCTGACAAAAAGCGGGCGATTTGCGGCCAATGTTCAAAATGGCTGTGCACGTCGTTCGTATGATAAATATAGACGGTTTGCTTCAATGCGCAAGCCTCCTTGGTTACGAAAAACTTTCGATCACAAGCCGAAGGCCAAGCAAAACGAGCACCATCCGAAGCACGACGACAAGCGTCCGGCTTGGCATCCGCTTATTGATCCACGCTCCGGTTTTCGCCCCGATCCACACCCCAGGAATGAGGGCCAGGGCAAACGACCATTGCACGTTTCCCATCGCGACATGGGTGAGAGAGCCGACGAGCGAGGACAAAAAAATCATCAACATCGACGTGGCGACCGCCACATGGGGCGGAAAGCGAAACAGCACGATCATCGCCGGCACCATGAGCGAGCCGCCGCCAATGCCAAACAACCCGCCGAAAAAGCCGACGACAAACGCGATGGCGACCGCCATGAGCGGCTGATAGCCGTATGTGAACACCTCACCGTTTCGGTCCGTGTACGTTCGCACAACACGCCGTTTCCACCACGGCGCCGGCCGCGCCTGCTCCGCCGCCGTTCGTTCGACCCCGTTTTCTTTCGCCGCCGCCGTCTCGTCAGCCGAACGCTTCGTTTTCTTTTGACTCAGCGACAAAAAGAGCGACATGGCGATTAAAAACAGCCCAAAATACAATGAAAAATGAGCGGCGCTCAGCGTATTGTTCACCCAAGCGCCGATGACCGCCCCGGGAACGCTGCCAAGGCAAAAGAGCAAGCCGCTTTGATAGTCGACCATTTTGTCTTTCATATACGACAATGTGGACGATAAGCCATTGAAAATAATGACGACAAGCGACGTGCCGACCGCGACCTGCGGCGTCACCGCCGACAGCCAGCCGAGCGCGCCGAAAAACAGAAGCGCCGGCACGATGATCACCCCGCCGCCAAGGCCGGCCAAGCTGCCCACCGTCCCCGCGATAAAGCCGATCAAAAAAAGCAACATATACGCCATTTTGTCTCTCCCCCCCGCTTCAAAACAAACCAAGCTGCCGCGGCGCCAGGCCCGTGTACTCAATGCCAAGCAAATCGATCAATTGTTTGGCGTTGTCAGCGGCATCGCCGCCGGAGTTGTTGTTAAACAGCACGTAAATTTGTTTCGTTTTTTGCTTTAATGCCTCGATATGGCGCGCCCACTCGCGCAGCTCGCGCTCGTTGTATCGATACAAGTAGCGGACCGCCCGCCAGTTCTCGCCGGCCGTCGCCTTGTTCCAGCCGTGGACATTCCGTCCGTGCAGGCGGATGAGCGTCTTTTCCCGGTCGGTCGGATGCAAAACGGTCGGCACCGACCCTTCCCCCGCCTGCGGCTCGTCGCAAATCGCGTGAATCCACCCTTCCTCTTCCATAAAGCGAAGCGTTTTGTCATAAAAGCGCGGCGAAAACCACGATTGGTGCCGAAATTCGAGCGCCGCCGGCACCTCCCCCATCCGCGCTTTCACCCAGCGCAAGTACTCCACATGCTCGCGCCGACAGTCAAACCACGGCGGAAACTGAAACAGCACCATCGCCAGCTTCCCCGCTTCCTGAAACGGCGCGATCGAGTCCAAAAACGCGGCAAACATCGCTTCCTTGCTTTCATACGGAATCGGGCCGCGCTCATGCCCGGTCATTCCTTGGTATGCCTTCACGATAAACTGAAACGACGGCGGCGTCTCGCGAATCCACTTTTCCACGTTCGAACGCGGCTGAATGGCGTAAAAGTACGAATCGACCTCGACCGTCGGAAAATGGGCCGCGTATTCCAGCAACTTGTCTTTCGCCGCAAGACCTGGCGGATAGAGGCTGTCATGATCCCCCCAACCAGTCAGTCCGATGTAAATCATCACGATCACCAATTCGTTCGATTTCCAGCTATCTTCACTATACCATAAGCGCGGGCGGCGCGAAATAAAAATGACCGCCGCACCATCAAGGGCAATGGCAGTTCATAGATTCATAACATCCATAATTTACAATCGAGGAACGATTGCGATACAATGATACCCATCGAAACATTCTGACAATGGGAGGGCTGTCCAATGATCCATCTGTACCCGTTTCTTCTCTTATCGATATTTTTGATTGTGCTGCCCGGCCCCGACACAGCGGTGGTGACCAAAAACACCATTTCCGCAGGGAAGATCGGCGGCTTGAAAACCGCACTATATAGATGCAACGAAATCGTTTAACATATCCTTGACGGAAAAGTGGCTCATCCATTTTTGACTGTCGAAGGCAAGCCGTAGGCTTGCCTCCGTCACGCTAAGGCGTGACGGAAGACCGAACAACGACTCGCTTAAAGACCCATTCATGGGTCTTTAAGCGGTGTTGTTCGGTCACTCGACAGTTGGATGAAATGACCGGTCAAAACGAAAAATGTTAAAGCTTTAAATTGCATCTATATAGGGGTTTGCTGCGCCTTGTTTCTCCACACCGCCGCGGCGTCGCTCGGGCTTTCCGCCGTCATTATGCAATCGGCCTTGCTGTTTTCGATCCTGAAGTATGTGGGTGCTGTGTACTTAACGTATTTAGGCGCTAAGGCATTATATGGGGTCATGAAAAAAGGCGAAGCCCCCAGTGTGGAAACGGACATCAGAGGAGGAGGAGAACATACCGCCTGCTTCAAGCAAGGGTTTCTGACCGATTTCTTAAATCCGAAAGTGGCGGCCTTTTTCTTAACGTTTTTGCCGCAGTTCGTGGCGCCCGGCGCGCACTCCTTCGCTCCGTTTCTCCTAATGGGGGCGGCTTATACGGCGATGACCGCGATATGGTTTTTGTTTTACATTTCCTTCATCCATTATATCAGCGACTTCATGAAGCGGCCGAAAACGAAGAAATGGATTGAAGGCATCACGGGCGCGGTGATGATCGGGTTCGGCATCAAATTGGCGCTTGAAAAAGTGCAGCGCTAAACAGGAAGACTGAGCGCGGCTGAACAGATCCGCCTGGCATTTGAAATCAATGACAGGGGAGCGCCCAAAAAAGAGCGCTCCCTCGAAACAAAACATTCCATCCCGCTTCATCACGGCCGGATGGAGATTCGGATCACCGGAGACTTGAACATCACCGCGTCAGCCTTTTCATTCCAGTTATAAACATCTTGGAAAGAAAACAAATCCTTTTCTCTCCATGTCCGATTAGCATGAACATAAAATCCCTCAACATCCATATACGTTTGCGCGTGATCCGAAGGGACAATTTCAGAATACACATATCCAAAGTGGCGGTTGTTTTCCTTGTGCAGAGAATTTTTGATCATATACCCTACAACAGAAGATTGGTAAGGTTTCCTACTATGTTGTATGCTGACGTGAGACGCATCCCGATACGTCTTGTAGGAGCTATAAAGCTGATGATAATCGACAACCGCATTTTCAGTCGTCAAAATCCCGTAAAAATCCGTCTCCTTTTCTTTCGGATCGATAAGCCATTCATACGACAAGACGACGGCATATCGATGCTCTTCTCGACTTAACAAGGAAACGGATATGGTCAATTCCATGATGTTCTTTTTTTGATCGGTGTAAATCGTGGACGCGGTGCATAATTTCTGTTTCTCGATATGGCATCGGATCATTGGATGATCCGCCTGTTTCTTGAAAATCTCCTTCACCGTTTGTTCATCGAGCTCATGCCATTGATTCGCCGCACTTCTCGCGCGAAAAAAATCCATCTCCTCCCGATCCAAGTGACGAATCTCTTCTTTCGTCATCCCCAGCCGAAAGAAAGCCGCAGCCTCCTTGTTTTTGAGCTGTCGGTTGACTTTATTGGCGTTTTCCGGCTCTCTAATGAGATTTTCTATCTCTTCTTGATCAAAACCTTGTCTTTTTGCATCCAAATGATGAGCCTGTAAATTCATCTCCTGATGATCGCAGCCAGCTAGCATTGTACACAACAAAACATAACGGAGGATCCGTTTCAATGATAAGCCACCCTCTTCACCGTAAGGTATTGTCAAAAGTTTATCCTCCACACTCACGGTTTTTCCTTGAGTTTCAACGGTCGGAAGAAAAAAAGCTTGCCACCCCCATTGTTTTCGGCCATCATTGAGGTAACCACACACTCAACAGCCAAAACAAAGAAGGAGTGACAAGCTTGTTACCTCCATTATTAGCCTATTTGCTCGAAATCATGCCAGTGCCGGTTCAACCACCGGAACCGGTTCACCGAGCAAGCGGTCTTTCGTTTTTTGAACTGAAACGTTTCTTGGCTGGGAAGCTAAACAAGGGAGAGCCAAAGCCACTCATCTTCGAAGACGAGTCGGACAAGTTTCATAACTGTTGAAACCTTTTTTGTCAACAAGATAATCATGAAATGCCTCTACTTGTATCCAAGCATTCGTATAAGGTTTCAATGCGATCCATCAAACATTGAAAGATTTCGTTCAGAGCGTTGGCGAAATATTGCAAAATCAAGCAATGATGTTACTCATACTGTTATTCAATAAATAATTTGGCTATTTAACAAAAGTTGTACTTGACGATTTTAGATCATATCTTACTTGCACCCATAGGAAAAATAAGTAAATCACACATCACTGGCGGATTAAGAAAACACCTCGCTTGCCATGTACATGTTGTGTTAACACGCCAATAATTGTTTTTGGATTTATCCAAAAAATTGATAAATAGCATAATATAAAAACAATATAGTATTAATGACAAGCGTAACAAACAAGATTTTGTAGATAGTTGTTTTTCTCTCTCTAACCCCCAAAAACTTAATTTGGAAAAATAAAAGTAGAATATTAAAAAAGGTAGGCACTAAAGTATAAAAATACCTTTCATCGCTAATGGATACTACGCTTGGATTAAACCAATAAATGAACGCATCAGAATTTTGAATCATCAAGCTGAATAAAATAATAAACCATGAAATAACTAACAAGAGAACCTTTATGAATATTCCACTTTTTCCAGAAAATATAAGTTTCATAAAAATAAAATGCCACCTACCTTATAATGATTTAGATTAGTCATGCCTTTTTCTTGTTGCTGTTGAACACCTCTTTTTTCAGGCGTGTTGATTAACCGATAATCCCCATCCACATCATAGAAAAAAGAGCACCTTTCCTGTAGAATGTAAGTATATA
Organism: Geobacillus sp. CCR; assembly: GCF_052906625.1. Lineage (NCBI taxonomy): Bacteria > Bacillati > Bacillota > Bacilli > Caryophanales > Anoxybacillaceae > Geobacillus > Geobacillus sp. CCR. The sequence continues at coordinate 63,106 of NZ_JBREBQ010000014.1, forward strand.
CATACAACATGAAGAGTGAGTTTCTCAGTCATCCTGCACACCCCAAGCGTTGCAGCACTTCCTCCGGGCGTTCATGGATGTCATCCATAAACCGAGCAATGGCTTGGGCGATATCGTTTCGATCTTGATGAAACACATTGGCAATGACGGTGTCTTTCAGCCATTTCCACAAGTGCTCGATCGGGTTCAGCTGTGGCGAATAGGAGGATATGACCATTGATGTAGTCAAAAAACAGTTCCGCATCGTGTAAGAGGGTCTCTGTTTGTCTCTTTTAACCATAGAAATTATTGTAGTGAAAAATGCTCATCTACAGTTTAATTGTAGAAAAAAATTATTTGTCAATAAAAAGTTGCACTTAACTTAAACATCTCTTTCGTAGTCCCTATCGGGAAAAATGAATAAAATCCATGTTTTTAATACATGGCTGCTAACTTCACGCCTAAAAAGGCTACTAAGCCGAGAGATCGTACACGGCTGAACAGAGCCGCCTGGCATTTGAAATCAATGACAGGGGAGCGCCCAAAAAAGAGCGCTCCCCTAAAAACATGCTCCCATGAGGGAGGAAATGGCCTGCAGGGCGGCCTTGACGCTTCCAGAGACCACCGGAGAGAATAAGCGCCGGCCGCTCCCTTGTTTTGCCCTGCGTCGATCATGTGGGCGTTTTGTGGGGGAAGCACCCCCAAGCGAACGCTCCACCCTTGATTCATCAAGCTTACCCAATGCTTCCTTCCATCTCGAATTTGATCAAGCGGTTCATCTCGACCGCGTATTCCATCGGCAGCTCCCGCGTGAACGGCTCGATGAAGCCCATGACGATCATTTCCGTCGCTTCCTGCTCGGAAATGCCGCGGCTCATCAAGTAGAACAGCTGCTCTTCCGACACTTTCGACACTTTCGCTTCGTGTTCAAGCGACACGTTGTCGTTTAAAATTTCGTTGTACGGAATCGTATCCGATGTCGACTGGTTGTCGAGAATGAGCGTATCGCATTCGATGTTCGAGCGCGAGCCGGACGCTTTGCGGCCGAAATGGACCATGCCGCGATACGTCACCTTGCCGCCTTGTTTCGAGATCGACTTCGAGACGATCGTCGACGACGTATTCGGCGCCAGATGAATCATTTTCGCCCCGGCGTCTTGGTGCTGCCCTTTGCCGGCGATGGCAATCGACAGTGTCAAGCCGCGCGCCCCTTCGCCTTTTAAGATGACGGCCGGGTATTTCATCGTCAGCTTCGAGCCGATGTTGCCGTCAATCCATTCCATCGTCGCGTTTTCTTCGCAGACGGCGCGCTTCGTCACCAAGTTGAAGACGTTGTTCGCCCAGTTTTGGATCGTCGTGTAGCGGCAGTACGCGCCTTTTTTGACGATGATCTCAACAACCGCGCTATGGAGCGAGTTCGTCGTGTAAATCGGCGCCGTGCAGCCCTCGACGTAATGGACGTGCGCCCCTTCGTCCACGATGATGAGCGTCCGTTCAAACTGCCCCATGTTTTCCGAGTTGATGCGGAAGTACGCCTGAAGCGGCGTATCGACTTTGACGCCTTTCGGGACGTAGATGAACGAACCGCCCGACCAGACGGCCGAGTTCAAGGCCGCAAATTTGTTGTCCGTCGGCGGCACGACTTTGGCGAAATACTCGCGGAACAAGTCTTCGTTTTCCTTCAGCGCCGAGTCGGTGTCTTTAAAGATGACACCGAGTTTTTCGAGGTCTTCTTTCATGTTGTGGTAGACGACCTCGGATTCATATTGCGCCGAGACGCCGGCCAAATATTTTTGTTCCGCCTCTGGAATCCCTAATTTATCGAACGTCGCTTTAATTTCCGCCGGCACTTCATCCCATGAGCGGCCCGATTTTTCCGTCGGTTTGACGTAGTACGTAATTTCATCGAAATCGAGGCTTGACAAGTCGCCGCCCCATTGCGGCATCGGTTTGCTGTAGAAGATGTCGAGCGCTTTTAAGCGGAACTCGAGCATCCATTGCGGCTCGTTTTTCATCCGCGAAATTTCTTCGACGACTTCACGCGTCAGGCCGCGCTGGGCGCGGAAGACGGAGACGTCCTTGTCGACGAAGCCGTACTTGTATTCACCGATTTCCGGTGCTTTTTTCGCCATCTCGGTTCACCTTCCTTCATGTTCATGATTGTGCAGCCCTTTTTCGAGCGCTTTCCACGCGAGCGTCGCGCATTTGATGCGGGCCGGAAACTTGGAAACGCCTTGGAGCGCTTCGATGTCGCCAAGGTCGACGGAATCGTCGTACTCTTTCCCTTGGATCATGTCGGAAAAAATGTGGGCGAGCCGAAGCGCTTCTTCCACCGTTTTCCCTTTGATCGCCTGCGTCATCATCGACGCCGACGACATCGAAATCGAACAGCCTTCCCCTTCAAATTTGACGTCGGCGACTTTTCCGTCTTCAACTTTCATCGTCAAGTGGATGCGGTCGCCGCACGTCGGGTTGTTCATGTTGACATCGACGTTCGTGCCCTCAAGCACCCCGCGGTTGCGCGGGTTTTTATAATGATCCATAATGACTTGGCGGTAAAGCTGGTCCAACGGATGGTTAGAAGACATGGCTGAAGTACTCCTTCGCTTTCTGTAATGCGGCGATGAACCGGTCGATTTCCTCTTTCGTATTGTAAAGGTAAAAGCTCGCCCGGGCGGTCGCCGTCACGCCGAGCCATTTCATGAGCGGCTGGGCGCAATGGTGGCCGGCGCGGATGGCGACCCCTTCTGCGTCCAAAACGGTCGCCACATCGTGCGGATGCACCCCTTCGATGTTAAACGTCACAAGCCCCGCCCGTTCTTTCGGGCCATAGACGGTGACGCCGTCGATGTCCGCCATTCGTTCAAGCGCATATTGCGCCAGCTCGTGCTCATGGGCGGCGATGGCGTCCAAGCCGACTTGTTCAAGGAAATCGATCGCCGCCCCAAGGCCAATCGCCCCGGCGATGATCGGCGTGCCGCCTTCAAACTTCCACGGCAGCTCTTTCCACGTTGAGTCGTACAGCTCGACAAAATCGATCATTTCGCCGCCGAACTCGACCGGCTCCATCTGCTCAAGCCATTTCTTTTTGCCATATAATACGCCGATTCCCGTCGGCCCGCACATTTTATGGCCGGAAAGGGCGAGAAAATCGCAATCAAGTTCCTGAACATCGACCTTCATATGCGGAGCGCTTTGCGCCGCATCGACGACGACGACCGCCCCGCGCTCATGGGCGAGGCGGGCGATCTCCCGCACCGGGTTGATCGTCCCAAGCACGTTCGATACATGAGCAATGGCGACAATCTTCGCTGCTTCGGTGACGGTCGCCTCGACATCGCGCAGATCGATCGTGCCGTCTTCCTGCATTGGAATGTATTTTAACGTCGCCCCCGTTTGCTTCGCCAGCTGCTGCCACGGAATCAAGTTGCTGTGATGCTCCATGTACGTGATGACGATCTCATCGCCTTCTTTGACGTTGGCGCGCCCGTAGCTTGCAGCGACCAAGTTGAGCGCAGCGGTTGTGCCGCGCGTAAAGATGATTTCCTGCGCCGATTGGGCGTTTAAAAACCGCCGCACTTTTTCGCGCGCGCCTTCGTACGCGTCCGTCGCCTTCGTCCCGAGCGTATGGACGCCGCGGTGGACGTTCGAGTTGTACTCGCGGTAATAGCGGTCAAGCGCCTCAATCACCGGCAGCGGCTTTTGCGATGTCGCCGCGCTGTCGAAATAAACGAGCGGATGGCCGTTGACGTCCTGATGCAAAATTGGAAACAACGCGCGAATGTCGTTTACATTCATGATTGAACTTTCCTTTCAATCACTTCAATTAATTGGTTTTTCACGCCTTCAATTGGAATCGCCTCGACGACCGGCGCCAAAAAGCCGTGGATGATGAGCCGTTCCGCGTCGCGTCTCGGAATGCCGCGGCTCATTAAGTAATACAATTGGATCGGATCGACGCGTCCCACCGATGCCGCGTGGCCCGCCATGACGTCGTCTTCATCAATGAGCAAAATCGGGTTCGCATCGCCGCGCGCTTTTTCGCTCAACATCAAGACGCGCGACTCCTGCTCGGCGTTTGATTTTGACGCGCCGTGCTCAATTTTCCCGATGCCGTTGAAAATCGAGGTCGCGCTGTCGCGGACGACGCCGTGTTTTAAAATGTGGCCTTCTGTATGCTTTCCGTAATGAATGACGCTCGTCGTAAAGTTTTGCACTTGCTCGCCGCGGCTGACCGCGACCGTTTTCGTATCGCCGAACGAGCCGTCGCCGACAAGGCGGGTGATGTTCTCGGAGACCGTGTTGCCGTCATTCATCAGCCCGAGCGCCCATTCGATCCGTCCGTCGCGCCCGGCGATGCCGCGCCGATTGACATACGTCGTTGTGCCTTTGGCCAAATGGTCGACAGCGGCGAAAAAGACGCTTGCGTTCGCTTGGGCAAACACCTCGGCAACCACATTGACGACCGCGTTTCCTTCGCGGCTTGCCGATATATAATTTTCGACAAACACGACGCGGCTGTTGTCTTCCGCCACGACGATGACATGGTTGAACAAGGCGATATCGTCTTCGTCTTGAATATAGACCGCCTGAAGCGGCGTTTCAATCTCCACGTTTTTCGGCACATAGACAAACACACCGCCGTTGAGCAGCGCCGCATGGAGCGCGGCAAGGCGGTGCTCATCCGGCTTGACCGCCGTCATCAAATAGTTTTTCAGCAAATCGCCATGCTCGCGCGCTGCTGTGAAGATGTCGGTGAAAATGACGCCTTTTTCTTTTAATTCATCGGACAGCGACACGTACGCCGGCGTATGGTTGCGCTGCACGTACAAGTTTTTCGTTCCTTCGCCCGCCTCGATGAGCGCCTTGACCGCTTCCGGCAAATCGTCAAGACCATCATACGGCGCGCTGTCGACCGTGTGGCGGGCGAACTCGGTGAAATTCCATTTGTCGATTTTCGTCTTCTCCGGTTTCGGAAGCGGCAGCCGCTCCGCCAGCCGAAGCGCCTCAAGGCGCCGCGCCGTCAGCCAGTCCGGCTCGCCGCGCCCGCTTGAGAACGTGCGGATGTATGTTTCATCGAATGGGATTTTCGTTTCTGTCGCCATAATCCTCCTCCTAACGCTTACGCTTCTTGTCCGACCGTTTCGTCTTCAATGCCAAGCTCTTTTTTGATCCAGTCGTACCCTTCCGCCTCAAGCCGCTGCGCCAGTTCCGGACCGCCGGATTTGACGATGCGCCCTTGCATCATGACGTGCACGTAATCCGGCGTGATGTAGTTCAATAACCGTTGGTAGTGAGTGATGATCAAACAGCCGAATTCGCTGCTGCGCATTTCGTTGACGCCTTTGGCGACAATTTTCAGCGCGTCAATGTCCAATCCGGAGTCGATCTCGTCCAAAATGGCGATTTTCGGTTCAAGCATCATCAGCTGCAAAATTTCATTTCGCTTTTTCTCCCCGCCCGAGAATCCTTCGTTCAAGTAACGGTGCGCCATATCCGGGTTCATTTCGAGAAACGCCATTTTTTCATCGAGCTTGCGGATGAATTTCATGAGCGAAATTTCGTTGCCCTCGCCAAGCCGGGCATTGATCGCAGCGCGCAAAAAGTCGGCGTTCGTCACTCCACTGATTTCGCTTGGGTATTGCATCGCCAAAAACAGGCCGGCGCGCGCCCGTTCGTCGACTTCCATCTCAAGGACATCCTGGCCGTCGAGCGTCACCGATCCTTCTGTCACTTCATATTTTGGATGGCCCATAATGGCCGATGCCAGCGTCGACTTCCCCGTTCCGTTCGGACCCATGATGGCGTGGATTTCCCCGCCTTTGATTTCCAAGTCAACCCCTTTTAAAATCTCTTTCCCTTCCACCGCAACGTGGAGATTTTGAATCGTCAACACTGCCATGCAGCATACCTCCAATTTCTGCTTGAAAATAGTCATCGCTCGCTGTTGACCCAGCGGACGCTCATTCTCATTTTATTCTCATTACAATCTTATAACAAATGAAAAATATGCGCAACTATTCCGCCCCCTTTTTCACTATGTAGACGCAACTAAACGGAGAAAAACAGGAAAAAGGGACAGCGCTTTTTATATTTTACACGAAAACGGGCTGTTTGTACGAGCTTTTGCAAAAAAAAAGACCCCGTTGCCGGAGTCTAATGGGCTGTCCGCAGCTCGCGGAGGCATTCCTGCACGAGCGTCACCGCCTGGCTCATCGCCGCCCCGCCGCCAAACGCGGCCGCCACCGCGCATACTTCCAAAATTTCCCGTTCCGACGCTCCTTCGTCAAGGCATCCTTTCGTATGGTAAATCGTGCAATACTCGTCTTGCGCCGCCAAGCTGATGCCGAGGGCAATCAATTGTTTTTCTTTTTTTGACAGCGCTCCCTCGGCAAAGCACGCTTCCGTAAACGCGTTAAACCGCTCGGCCACATTCGGAAGTTTTTTGGTGAACGCCCCAATTCCCTCTTTGTAGCGATGAAGCGCGGATTCGACCGATGCATGTGTTCCGTTGTTCATCATCATTTTCCTCCCTTTGTTCGTTTCTGCTGTTAGTATGCGTCAACTACCCCCACTTCGCTAACGCTTGAAGTGGGGGCTTGCAACTCCCCAGAAGTGCAAACGGACTTCGTCCTCCTTCCTTGACTTGGGGTTGCATCAGGGGGCAGGTTGACGACTACCCAACGACGCAGGTCATGCCTGCATCGTTACCGATTCTCTCGGTGTGTCTGTTGGCAGTACTTGGCTTCCACACACAACAGACGGACCTACGCTCGATGTTTTACGGTTGCAGCGTTTCCTGCAACCAACTCCATACATCGAGCAGCCGTTATTGGAGTGCCTTTATTTAACAGTTTTCTCCACGTCTTTATTCTATCATACACAAAAGAAAGGGGGAACGAGCATTCCTCTCCCACTTACTCCCTTTGGTCGTTGAAGTGGGAGTCTCCTGCGCGAAATAGGATGAAGGAAAACGAAATTAAACAACGAATGGTATTGAAAGGGTGTGGAAACACCACCGTTTCGCGATCATAGATGGAACGTCATGATGAAAACCGCCTGTTCTGTTCAACTTCCATCATCAATACAAAAGGGGGAAATGCGATTGATTCGTTGGGTTGTCTTTGCCTTAACAGCCGCTTTCGCTTCGTTTTTGACGTGGATCATCATCGGCAACACCCTCGGTGAACAGGGAGACGGCGCCTTCAGCTTAACGGCTGTGATCGTCCTGCAAAACTGCGTCATCATCGTTATGCTCGCCGCCGTACTGGCGCGTTTGAACGGCCGATGAAGAGCGGAGAAACAGGTCGGCCGCGGCGCCCTCGGATTCAGAATCGTTTTAACCTTTGCTGCTTTCTTTTCGTTTAAGGGGAGCGGCTTTTTGGGGACAAAAAAGAAACGGAAGCGAAACGCTCCCGTTATTGATTGTTTTCCGCCGCTGGAATGACGGCGCCGTGGTATTTTTCTTTAATGAAATCTTGGATTTCTTTCGATTGCAGCACTTCGACAAGCGTTTTGATTTCTTTCCGGTTTTCATCGCCTTTGCGCACCGCAATAATGTTCACATACGGATTGTTTTTCGGCGACTCAACGGCGATCGGGTCTTTCGCCGGGTCCAAACCGGCGTCAAGCGCATAGTTGGCGTTGATCAGCACCGCATCGCCTTCGCCGTTTTTGTAAATTTGCGGCAGAAGCCCGGCGTCGACATCGGCCTTAAATTTTAAATGCTTTGGATTTTCGATGATGTCATTGACTGTCGCTTTCGTTTTATCGACGCCCGGTTTCAATTTAATGAGCCCTTTTTCTTGCAGCATCGATAAAATGCGGCCATGGTCGGCGACCGAGTTGCTCATGATGATCGTCGCGCCGTCCGGCAGTTCTTCAATGCTTTTGTATTTTTTCGAGTATAAGCCGATCGGCTCGATATGAATGCCGCCGGCGTTGACGAAATCATAGCCGTACTCTTTCTTTTGCGATTCCAAATACGGAATGTGTTGGAAATAGTTTGCGTCGATTTGCTTCTCAGCCAGCGCTTTGTTCGGCAAGATGTAATCTTGGAACGTAATGATCTCCAAGTCGATGCCTTTTTTCTTCAAAATCGGTTTCGCTTTTTCCAAAATTTCCGCATGCGGCACGTTCGACGCACCGACTTTCAACTTCACCAATTTGCCGTCTTTGCCGCCTTCCGCGCTGTCGTTATTGTTGCCGCCGCATGCCGCCAAAGCGAGCACGAGAATGGCGGCGAGCAACACACCCAACCATTTCTTCATCAGTTGTTTCCCCCTTTATCGTTTATCGATTTTCGAAGTGACAAAGTCACCGATCAGCTGAATGATAAATACAATGACCAACACCAATACGGTTGCGACAAATGTCACATCGTTATGGTTGCGCTGGAACCCTTCCAAATACGCCAAGTTCCCAAGCCCGCCGGCGCCGATGGCTCCAGCCATCGCTGTATAGCTGACGAGCGACACCGCCGTCACCGTAATGCCGGAGACAAGCGCCGGCAATGACTCCGGCAGCAGCACTTTCCAAATGATCGTCCACGTTGAGGCGCCCATCGCTTGGGCTGCTTCGATGACGCCTTTATCAATTTCGCGAAGAGCGATTTCGACCATGCGGGCGTAAAACGGCGCGGCCCCAATGACCAAAGCCGGCAGCGCCGCATTGGCGCCAAGCATCGTCCCGACGAGCCATGTTGTAAACGGAATGAGCAAAATGATCAAAATAATAAACGGAATAGAGCGGAAAATGTTCACAAACGCCGCAACCACGGTATTGACAAACCGGTTTTCCCATAGGTTGCCCTTCGCTGTCAAAAATAGAAGCAAGCCAAGAACGATTCCGAGGACGAAAGTGGCCGCCACCGCCACTCCCGTCATATACAGCGTCTCGACCGTCGCCGCCCACACCGTCTCCCATTGCACGTTCGGCAGGAGGTTAGCGAGCATCGTGAATCACCTCCACCGCCACCTGCTGGCGTTGAATATAGTCAAGCGCCCGGTCGATTTCATCCCTCGCCCCGTCGAGGTGCACAAACAGCACCCCATAGGCGCCTTGATGGGTTTGCGAAATTTTCCCTTGCAAAATGTTGACATCGACGGCAAATTGCCGCACGACCTGGCTGATGAGCGGCTTTCCGGCTGCCGCGCCGACGAACGTCAGCTGCGCGATCAGCCCGCTCGGGTATTGGCCAAACAAATGGGAAATCGCCTCTTCCGTCTCCTCGGGCTCGATCAGCTGCTTGACGAACCGTTTCGTAATCGGCTGCTGCGGGTTGCGGAACACATGCAACACTTCGCCTTGCTCGACGATTCGGCCGCTTTCCATCACCGCAACGCGGTCGCAAATTTTGCGGATGACGTGCATTTCATGGGTGATCAGCACAATCGTCAGCCCGAGACGCTTGTTGATGTCAACGAGCAAGTCCAAAATCGCATCGGTCGTCTGCGGGTCCAACGCCGATGTCGCCTCGTCGCACAGCAAGACTTTCGGGTTGTTGGCGAGCGCCCGGGCGATGCCGACCCGCTGCTTTTGCCCGCCGCTCAGCTGCGACGGGTAGGCATCCTCGCGCCCGGAAAGGCCGACAAGCTCGATCAATTCATCCACCCGCTTGTTCCGCTCCTCTTTCGGGACGCCGGCAATTTCAAGCGGAAAGGCAATGTTTTCCCTGACTGTGCGAGACCAAAGCAAGTTGAAATGCTGGAAAATCATCCCGATTTCTTGGCGCGCCTTGCGCAGCTCCCGCCCTTTCACGCGCGTCATATCGCGCCCGGCGACGACCACCCGGCCGCTCGTCGGCTTCTCGAGCCCATTGAGCAAGCGGATGAGCGTGCTTTTCCCAGCGCCGCTGTAGCCGATAATGCCGAAAATTTCCCCTTCGCGAATCTCAAGCGACACATTGTCGACTGCCGTGACCGAACCGTTGGCCGCTTGATAGATTTTCGTCACTTGTTCGAGTGTAATCATCGTTTCACCTTCCTCCCCAAGCGGCAGAGCGCAAAAAGAAAACCTTTCTGCCCGCAGAGAACAGAAAGGTATTGTGCACCATTCCGTCTCTTATCTCTCAAAGCAGGCCGCTTTGTGTGAATTGGCACCATTTCAGCACATGCGCTGACGGTTGCCGGGCTTCATTGGGCACATCCCTCCACCTCTCTTGATAAGAGCGCAACAATCGCCTATTCAATTGACTACGAATGTGATTGTATCATTGTCTGTCGAAGCGTGTCAACATCTTTTTTATCCGACGTCCCGATAAGGCTTGGCCAAATGGAGGAGCGATTCAAGAAGCAAAAGCTGGCGGAAGCTTCCTGACACGTGCACTTCACGCAACCGGACGAGCTGCTGCAGCTTCAGTTCGCCGTTCAGCAGGGACGCGAGCGCCTCTTTGGAACCGCGCACCGTCAATGTTTTCCGTTCATCGTTTTCCATCCCTCTAGCGGCTGATTCCTTGCCGATCAACAGCAAGGCGGTTTCGTCATCGCTTTCAAACCGAACATACAGCTGCTCATCCGGCAAAATCGGCACCAAATGGCGCAACACTTGCATCCGTTCCACGAACTGCCCAACTAATTCACGCATTTCCATGGATATCCCCTCCCCCATTTTTATTTTTTTCACTTCCACCTGAAGAGGAGAAATCCTTTACAAAAATCTCGACAACCCGTTGACGAACGAGCGCCGTTTTTGTCATTTCCCAAGAAATGTGTCAAACAGCGTCAAAAAAAGGCGAATCATCGGGACGGCAAGCAGGCTTGAATCACTTCGTACAAATACGGAACGGAATGAAAGGCATACCACTTGCCTGCGACCGTTCCGTCCCTAAAAAGAAGCAGGCAAGGAACGCTTTCAATTTTCCACGCAACGGCCTGCTCAGGGATATAGTTGATGTCCGTTTCGTAAAACGGCAGCGCCGGAAACAACTGCTCCACCACCGTGAGCATCCGCCGCGCCAGCTGGCACGTGCCGCACAGCGGGGTATACAAGTAAAGGGCCAGAAGCGGCTCGACTTCCACCACTCGCATGACATCGTTTCGGTCGATCGCTTTCACTCGCCTCTTCCCCTCATGAGCGATTCGATGCGGACGTCGAAACGAGCGCGCAACAGCACTTGCGCCAAGTGCCAAGGCGGAGCGGCCGCCACTTCGCGATACGCCCGGTCAATGTAAAGATGCTCCGCCTCTGGAAACATGCGGCGAAACTGCCGGCGCAATTTTTCTCCCGCCTCATCGGCATCGGCCAAGACGTATACATCGCATCCTTCCAGCTCATCGGCCAGCTCCTCAAGGCGCGCATCACTGATCGTGCCGTTTGTGCAGACGATGACGACTGGTTCGTTCAGCACCGCCGCCACTTTTTGCTTGTCTGATCGCCCTTCGACGATGATCACTTTTTCCACGCGTCGCATGTCCGACCCACCTAACTTCAAATGAGGATACTATTATTGTATGTCTTGCGCCGGCCAAATGTTGAAAATGAAAAGCAACGGCCATCCACCGTTGCCTTTCAACACCAGCCCGCTTCCCCGTCGCAATCGACATATTTTTGGTCCGGCTCAACGGTAGCGGTCACCTGTTTGTAAATTCTTCCGTTTTGTTCGGTATACCCCTTTTTCAACGGGACGGCCGCCGGAAGCGGAAGGCGCCCGATGAGCTCTCCTTCCTCGTACAACTCCAGCGAGCGGCCGTTCAGTTTGCCGATGATCCGGTCCGTGACATCTATGCGCGTCGTTTGCAGCGCCATCGCGAGCACCCCTTTTTTCAATCAAATTCCGGTATGTATAGAGTGCCCGAATCGAAGCGAAGATTGCAGGAACGTTTATCCTTCGTTGATCATCGCCTCGTATTGTTCCGCCGTCAACAAATTGTCGATTTCGCTCAAATCATTCGGTTTGACGACGATCATCCACGCTTTGTCATACGGCGATTCGTTCACGTACTCCGGATGGTCATTTAACGCCTCATTCACTTCAACGACCGTGCCGCTGATCGGCGCATACAATTCCGAGACCGTTTTCACCGATTCAACGCTGCCGAACGGCTCGTTCGCCGTAACCTCTGCGCCGACTTCCGGCAGCTCGACAAAGACGATGTCGCCAAGCTCTGATTGGGCGTAATCCGTAATGCCGATGCGCACGTTCTCTCCTTCCACGCGCACCCACTCATGCTCCTTTGTATAGCGAAGTTCTTTCGGCGTGTTCATCGTATCCCTCCATTGCGACAAAATGTATATTCCTTTTCATCATAACCGATTTTCCGCAAAAACTCACTGAATTCACCCGATTTTGCAAAAAATTTTTTATGTCCCCGCCGCGAAAAACGCCTCGTATTCTTGTTCGCGAAAGCCCACGACGACCCGCTCGCCGTCCGTCAAAATCGGCCGTTTGACCAACATCCCGTCCGAGGCGAGCCAATCGAGCATCTCGTCTTCCGATGCGCGGTCGAGCTTGTCCTTCAAGCCAAGCTCGCGGTATTTCATCCCGCTCGTGTTGAAAAATTTTTTGAGCGGCAGCCCGCTTTGACGGTGCAAACGGGCGAGCTGCTCTTTCGTCAGCGGCTCGTCGACCAAATGCACCGTTTGCACCTCAATGCCGTGTTCATCCAACCATTTTTTCGCCTTCCGGCACGTTCCGCATTTTGGATACCAATAGAGCGTGAGCGCCATCTTCACTCCTCCCTTTCATTTCCGCTGTGTGGCAAACAAATAAGAAGCACCAGGCAAACGCCTGGCACTTCCCATTATCACACAATATACCGTTCGGCTTCAATGAGCGCGGCGGCCGCTTCGCGTTTTTTCGCGATCACGTTGATCGGCGTATGGCGCGTCAGCCGTCGGAGAGCGGCGAGCATCATCCGCAGCGTGTCTCCTTGTTCGACGGCGACGAGCGTTTCTTTCGCATGGGCTTCAATTTCATTGAACGCCTCTTGGCAGAAAATTTGCGTGTACAGCAATTTTTGTTTGTTTTTCTCCTCACCGCTCGCCTGAATCGCTTTTTCCGTGCGCAAAAGCGCTGATTCCATCGCATAAATGTTCGAGACGATGTCGGCGATGTTGACGAGCACTTCTTGCTCTTCTTCAATGCGCTGGCCGTATTTTTGCGCCGCTAAACCGGCGACCATCAAGGCGATTTTTTTCGCGTTGCGCACCAAGTATTTCTCTTGTTCCAGCGCGCCCGTCCCCGGCTCTTCGGCGGCCATCATCATCAGTTCTTCCTGAAGCTGCTGCGCTTTTTGGAAGAGCGGCAGCTCGCCTTTTAACGCCTTTTTCAAATACATGCCCGGCACGAGAAGGCGGTTGATTTCGTTCGTCCCCTCGAAAATGCGGTTGATGCGCGAATCGCGGTAGGCGCGCTCAATTTCGTATTCCTGCATAAAGCCGTACCCGCCGTGGATTTGCACGCCTTCATCCACGATGTAATCGAGCACTTCCGTGGCAAAAAACTTGTTCAATGAGCATTCGATCGCATATTCGGCGATCGATTTCGCCACTTCTTTGCCATCTTTCGCCTTTTCCGCATCAAGCAGGCCCATCCGTTCATCGAACAAGCCGACCGTGCGGTAAACCGAGCTTTCGGCGGCATACAGGCGCGACGCCATCGTCGCGAATTTTTCCTGCGTCAACGTAAACTGCGAAATCGGCCGTTTGAATTGCTGGCGCTGATTGGCGTATTTGAGCGTGATTTCAAGCGCCCGCTTCGCGCCGCCGACCGCCCCTAACCCAAGCTTGTAGCGGCCGATGTTCAAAATGTTGAAGGCGATGACATGGCCTTTTCCGATTTCACCGAGCACGTTTTCTTTCGGCACCGGCACATCTTGCAAAATGAGCGTTCTTGTCGACGAGCTTTTAATCCCCATTTTCTTTTCTTCCGGACCAGTTGAAACGCCCGGGAAGTCGCGTTCCACGATGAACGCGGTGAAATGTTCGCCGTCGACTTTTGCATAGACGACAAACACATCAGCAAAACCGGAGTTGGTGATCCATTGTTTTTCGCCGTTTAAAATGTAATGCGTGCCTTCCGCGTTTAATCTCGCCGTCGTTTTCGCGCCGAGGGCGTCCGAACCCGAGCCAGGCTCCGTCAAGGCGTAGGCGGCGATTTTTTCGCCGGTCGCTAAATACGGCAAATATTTTTGTTTTTGTTCTTCCGTGCCAAACAACACAATCGGCAGCGAGCCAATTCCGACGTGCGCCCCGTGCGAAATGGCAAAACCGCCGGCCGGCGCCATTTTTTCCGCAATGATGGCCGAACTGACTTTATCTAGGCCCAAACCGCCGTATTCTTCCGGAATGTCAGCGCTTAACAAGCCGAGCTCGCCCGCTTTGCGAAGCAATTTCACGGAACGGTCAAACTCGTGGTTTTCCAAATGCTCGAGCTGCGGGAGCACTTCATTGTTGACATACTCTTCCGTCGTTTTGGCAATCATATGATGTTCGTCGGTGAAATCTTCCGGCGTAAACACGCGCTCCGCCGGAATGTCTTCAATCAAAAAGCTGCCGCCTTTGATCGCTTCTTCCATCGTTTTGGCCATCGTTGATTTCCTCCCCCGAAAGATGATTGATGATCCGGGCGGCAACGCCGCCCGGGAAATAGACGTTCCATGCAGCCGGGCAAATGCGGATGCATGCCTCGCGCGAGCTGATGAAGCCCGCTCGCTGTCAGCTGCCGCTACAGCAGCTCAAACACGCCGGCCGCTCCCATGCCGCCGCCGATGCACATCGTGACGATGCCGAACTGCACGTTGCGGCGCCGCATTTCGTAAAGCAAAGACAAGGTCAGCTTCGCGCCCGTGCAGCCGAGCGGGTGGCCTAGAGCAATCGCCCCGCCGTTGACGTTGACAATGTCTTCATCCAACCCAAGTTCGCGGATGACTTGGATCGATTGCGAGGCGAACGCTTCGTTCAGCTCGATCAAACCGATGTCGGACAGCTCAAGGCCGGCCAGCTTCAACGCTTTCGGCACCGCAGCGACCGGGCCGATCCCCATCACTTCCGGCGGCACGCCGGCAACCGCGAACGAACGAAACTTGCCGAGCGGCTTCAAGCCGAGCGACTCCGCTTTTTCGCGGTCCATCACCATGACCGCCGCCGCCCCGTCGCTCATTTGCGACGCGTTGCCGGCGGTGACGGTGCCGTTTACCGCAAACGCCGGCCGGAGTTTCGCGAGCGTTTCCATATTCGTGTCCGGGCGCACGCCTTCATCTTGTGTAAAGACGACTTTCTCCTCAACGAGTTTGTTGCCTTCTACTTTGCGCACCGTCACCTCGACCGGCACGATTTCTTCATTGAATTTTCCTTCGGCAATCGCCTTGGCGGCGCGCTGGTGGCTGCGCACCGCGAACGCGTCTTGGTCCTCGCGGCTGACGCCGTATTTTTTCGCCACTTGCTCGGCAGTGTGCCCCATCGACATGTAGTATTCCGGCGCTTCTTCCGCCAAGCGGGCGTTCGGGCGGACGACATGCCCCATCATCGGCACCATGCTCATCGATTCGACCCCGCCGGCGATGACCGTGTCGGAATGGCCGAGCATCACCCGTTCCGCCGCATAGGCGATCGCCTGCAAACCGGACGAGCAATACCGGTTGATCGTAATCGCCGGCACCGTGTACGGCAGCCCGGCGAGCGCCCCGATGTTGCGGGCGATGTTCAGTCCTTGCTCCGCCTCGGGCATGGCGCACCCGATAATCAAGTCGTCAATGTTTCCTTCATAGTTCCCCGCGCGCTTGATCGTTTCTTTGACGACGAGCGCCCCTAAATCATCCGGCCGCACGTGGGCGAGCGTTCCTTTTTTCGCTTTGCCGACCGGTGTGCGCGCACCTGCGACAATGACCGCTTCTCTCACGCCAATCCCCCCTTGATCTCCTCCGCTTTAGTTGCGGAGCGGTTTTCCTTTCACAAGCATATGCTGCATGCGCGCTTGCGTCTTCGGCTCGCCGATGAGGCTCAAAAACGCCTCGCGCTCGAGATCGAGCAAATATTGCTCGTCGACTTCTGTTCCGTACGGCACTTTGCCGCCGGCTAGAACATACGCCAATTTTTTCGCGATTTTCAAATCGTGCTCGCTGATGTAGCCGGAATGGAACATCGACTGCGCCCCAAGCAGCATGGCGGCATAGCCGCTTTCGCCGGCCACCGGCACTTTCTTCCTTACAGGAGGCCGGTACCCTTCCTCATACATCGAGAGCACCGCCTGTTTCGCTTCATACAGCAGATGGTCGCCGTTCATCGTGATGCCGTCGCGGTGATTCAAGAAGCCAAGCTCGCGCGCTTCCGCCGCTGACGTCGACACTTTCGCCATGGCGATCGTTTCAAATACGCTGGCCGCGATTTTGACGTAGTCGACGTCCACGCCGCGCGGCAGGCTGTTCAACCGTTTGATGTACAGCTCCTTGTTGCCGCCGCCGCCCGGAATCAAGCCGACGCCGACTTCGACGAGCCCGATGTACGTCTCGGCCGCCGCTTGGATGCGTGAAGCCGCCAAGCTCACTTCCGCCCCGCCGCCTAACGTCATGGCAAACGGCGCGACGACGACCGGCTTCGGGTTGTATTTCATTTTGAGAAGCGCTTGCTGGAACTGGCGAACGGCAAGTTCCAATTCAAAAAAGTTTTCGTCTTGCGCCTCCATGAGCATCATCGCCAAGTTCGCGCCGACGCAGAAGTTTTTCCCTTGGTTGCCGATGACGAGCCCTTTGTAGTTGCGGTTGACTTCCTCAAGCGCCTCGTTGATCATTTGGACAATATCGGCGCCAATCGCGTTGTTCGGCGAATGGAACTCCAGAAGCGCCACGTCGTCGCCGAGGTCAATGAGGCTGGCGCCGGCATTTTTCTTGATGACGCCGCGCGCCTCTTTCAGCCGGCGGATGTGGATGACTTTTTCGTTTTCTTCTACTGTTTTATACCCGCCCGGCGCATAATAGAACAGCCGGCCGTTTTCCGTTTTATAGAACGATGTGGCTCCGTCGGCGAGCATGTCCGTGATCCACGACGGGATGTCGCGCCCTTCTGACTGCATTTTACGCACCGACTTCTCGAGGCCGATCGCGTCCCACAGTTCAAACGGACCTTGCTCCCAGCCAAACCCCCACTTCATCGCCTGATCGATCGCTGCGATGTCGTCGGCGATCTCCCCGACAAGGCGGGCAGTGTACAGCAATGTCGGTGCGATGATGTTCCAAAGGAGCGTTCCCGCGCGGTCGCCATCGGCATACACGAGCGTTTGCAGCTTGGCAGCCGCTCCTTTCGCCTGCTTCGCCATCTCCACCGCCGGGGTGACAAGCTTTTTGCGCGGCTCGTATTGCATCGTGACGTAGTTCAGCTCGAGAATGTCTTTTCCTTGCTTGACAAAAAAGCCTTGTCCGGATTTGCTGCCGAGCCAGCCGTTTTCAAGCATCGTTTTCATAAACTCCGGCACGCGGAACGCCTCTTTTTCTTCCCCTTCGACGTTTTCATACACGTTGTTGGCGACATGCACGAACGTATCGAGCCCGACGACGTCAAGCGTGCGGAACGTCGCGCTTTTCGGCCGGCCGATGAGCGGCCCCGTCACCGAATCGACCTCGCCGACGCTGTAGCCGCCTTGCATCATCTCGCGGACGGTGACGAGCAAGCCATACGTGCCGATCCGGTTGGCGATGAAGTTCGGCGTATCTTTCGCCATGACGACGCCTTTGCCGAGCACGTCTTCGCCGAACGATTTCATATAGGCGACCACATCCGGATCCGTATGCTCCGTCGGGATGATCTCAAGCAGCTTCAAATAGCGCGGCGGGTTGAAGAAATGCGTGCCTAAAAAGTGTTTTTTGAAATCGTCGGAACGCCCCTCCGCCATTGCGGCGATCGAGATGCCGGATGTGTTCGAGCTGACGATCGTCCCCGGCGTCCGCACCTCGTCGACGCGAGCGAAGACTTCTTTTTTCACTTCCAGCTTTTCAACGACCGCTTCAATGATCCAATCGACTTCCGCGAGCCGGTGGAAGTCATCCTCGAAGTTGCCCGTTTCAATCAAAGCGATGTTGTCTTTGGACATGAGCGGCGCCGGTTTTTGCTTGAGCAGCCGCTCGAGCGCCTGATTGGCGAGGCGGTTGCGCACTTGTTTATGCTCGAGCGTCCAACCTTTTGCTTCTTCCTCTTTCGTCAATTCCCGCGGCACGATATCCAACAGCAGCGTCGGAATGCCGACGTTCGCCAAATGGGCGGCAATGCCCGAACCCATGACGCCGGACCCGAGCACCGCGGCGCGCCGAATGCGTTTTACCATTTCGGTTCCCCCTCACACCATTGAATGAATGGTCATTCATTTTTTGATGAAAAAAATATCGTTGAAACCGCTCTCTATAACTAAATATATAGTATGTTGATAATTTTCGCAATATATTTGCGCATATTTTTCCCGACATCGCACTCCGAAATGTTGCTCATACTAACGATCAGGAGGTGAACCACCGATGGCCCGGTTGAAAAAAAATCCATCTGAACGCGGCGTCAGCGCCGCAAGCGTCAAAGGAAACGCCGGCCCGACGGTCGAAGCCGACGGCGGCGGCAAGCGGACAAGCCAAAACCAGCAGTACAAAAAACACAACATGCAAGGGGACTGACGCCCATGGCGTCAGCTCCCGCCTGTCATAGCTGCAAATAAAGAGAGGCCGCACGATCTGAACGGCGTTTACCTCAAATGACCGCCCGACGCCCCGTGACATGCAACGGCGTTTGTCTGAAATCCAAAAAGGCTTGATGGCCGTTGCCGCTGGATGCCTGTCCCCTTCTGCGCCCGAACGCTCGGCGTCCGCCGGCGTTTTCCTCTGTTTTGCGCCCCTACTTGCGGAGGATGCCTTTTAAAACAAACGCCACGTTGGCCGGCCGTTCGGCGAGCCGGCGCATAAAATAGCCATACCAGTCCGTGCCGTACGGAACGTACACGCGCATCGTATATCCTTCGCGCGCCAGCTGCACTTGGCGCTCCGGGCGGATGCCGTACAGCATTTGAAATTCAAACTGGCTGTTGGGAATGTTGTATTCTTTGACGAGCTGCTTCGTATATTCGATGATGGCGTCGTCATGCGTCGCCACCGCCGTATAGTTGCCGTTTAGCAAATGCATTTTGATGATCTTCTTAAAGTTCTCATCGACATCTTTTTTATCCGGAAACGCCACTTCGGGCGGTTCTTTGTACGCTCCTTTGACGAGACGCAAGTTCGGGCGGTACGGCTTTAAGTCTTCAATGTCTTGTTCCGTCCGGTACAAATACGCCTGCAGCACCGTGCCGACGTTGTCGTATTCTTTTTTCAACGTTTTAAAAATGTCCAGCGTCTTTTGGCAGCGCGAATAGTCTTCCATATCGATCGTCACAAACACACCGCGCTGTTTTGCCGCATCCAAAATGCGGCGCATGTTGCGCATGACAAGCTCATCGGAAATATCAAGCCCCATCGATGTCATTTTCAGCGACAGCTGCGAGTTCAATTTCTCCCGGCTGATCGCCTCAATCGCCTCCAAGCAATGGCGCGCCATCTCATTCGCTTCCTGCTCATTGTCGACAAACTCACCCAAATAGTCGACCGTGACCGCCAATCCTTTTTCGTTCAGCTGGCGGATGACGCGCACCGCTTCCTCGATCGTTTCGCCGGCGACAAACCTTGACGCGCCGAAGCGGAGGCCGTATCGTTTCGCCCATTTCGTCAATGTTTTATTTTTCGATAAGAACAGGAAAAAATCGCGCATCAACTGCTCCACTGTTGCAAGCCTCCTTGTATGGAAACGCATTCACCATTCTTATTGTACCATGTTTCAATTCAATTGAATATGTTTTTTCCCCACGGTTTATTTTTTATATGCGCATAATTTTCCACTCTCTGCACAATCTACAAGCGAACAACCGACGAAAGGAGCGAACAACGATGCAACAGCAACCACAAATGAACCCGCAGGCGGCGATGCCCGAGCCGCCGCAAATGGTGTCCACAAAAGACGCCATGTATTTTTCCGATATGATGTCGTGGAACTTGCTCGCAGCGAAAAAAGCGCACTTTTTCGCCTCACAATGCCGAGACCCTGAAGTGGTGCAGGCGATCGAGCGCGCCGGGCAAATGCACCAGCGCCATTACAACATGATTTTGCGCCATTTGCAAAACCCGCCGCAACCGCCGGTCATGTAAAAGGAGGAAAGCCGCATGAACACAAGACAAGTGCAAAACCCGGAAACGCAAGTGCCGAAAACACCGCAAATGAATGAGCGCGACTTTTTGAACGATATGTTGACAACAGAAAAATACATGACGTCGGCATACAGCGTGTACTTGCATGAGGCGAGCAACCAACCGTTATATCAAGAAATGATGAACATTTTCACAGAAACACAAAACTGCCAGCGCGAACTGTATAACTTGATGTTCAAAAAAGGCTGGTACAAACTTGAAGCCGCCGATCCGCAAAAGCTTCAGCAAATGTACCAGCAGTTCCAAGGGTATACGAATCAGCTCCCTTATCAACGAAATGCCATGCAATAACAAAACGAGGGGATGTCCGAACGGCAGAAGGACATCCTCTTTCTCCATCCGTTAAGAAGACAGGGCGCAGAAAGGGGAGAAAGGGATGGCAGCGCCATCCGAATCGGTATGGAGCATGCTGCAAACAGCGGACGTCCGCATCCGCGACACCGGGATCATTGAATAAGCACCCCTTCTTGTTCCACAGGGATGCTTATTCTTTCATGAATAGACGATCAATACCACCAGCCTGGATACGGCGGATACGGCGGGTACGGGTAAAACGGACGCGGAGCTAACGCGCCGCCGAGCAATCCGCCCAAGAAGCCGCCGACAAATGGGGCGCCAAACAACAATCCTGGAAATAGCATCGTTCCTTCTCCTTTCCCCAAAGCTAGAATGCTACACTGTATTCATATGCAACAAACAAGAAAAGAGGGTGGGCCGTCCGCCCAACCCTTGCCGGTTTCTCACCACCAAATGGGGCCATACCACCACGGATAGAAAAACAGCGGAACCAATGCGCTCCCGAGCAAACCGCCTAAAAAGCCGCCGAAAAATGGAGCGCCAAAAAACGGAGCGCCGAAGAAAAACGGGCGCGGCCGCCAAAACCACCAGCCCCATGGCCGCCAAATGCGCTCATCCGCCACTTGGAGATGGCTCATCTTGCTTCCCCCCTTCCGCTTGCTTTAGTCCCACTGTATGCAGGAAAAACGCCCGCTGCTTAGACCAGTACCTAGAGGGCTGGTGAAAAACGGCGATTTCTCCCAAATCATCGATCCGTGAATGCAAAGGAAGGTCTCTTTCTATAAGATATTCTCATTAAAGGAAATTATTTTCTTTTACCCGTGGTGCTAGATAAACTCAAACAAGCATAAAAATAGCCCTTGCATGAGGATCCCCTTAAAATGAAAGTGCAACCAACCATTAAAAAGGAGGATCCCTATGCAAGAGCACTTTCATTTTACTACAGATCGGGCCAAGATTCAAAAGCAATATGCCGCCATTTTCGTTTTTGTTTCTGCTCAACTTTCATGCATTCAGGTGCATCTTCATCGTCGAAATCGCCATTTGGTCAAGCAAGAGGACGCTGTCATCATCGCCA